>NZ_JAYWVC010000074.1:0-34564 GCF_036281785.1 Streptomyces chiangmaiensis
CTCGTCCGCTTCCGGCACACTCCGCAGTCCCTCGTGCGCGCAACGTGCCCGAACCTACGCTGTCCGTCACTGAGCGTAGAGGAACTATGTCCCTGAGTGACGAGACTGGTGTATCGTCCCGACAGGGGCTGCGCCGCGCACCGTTCGGCGCCGGGGACGGAACTTTCAGACATGCGAGGGGGGCGACGGGCGATGCACAGCCTATGGACGAACGATCCGGCGCGGCGGGGCCGCGGGCGGCGACCCTGGCGAGCGACGACGCGCAGACGCGGCCACAGCGGCCATCATCACCACCGCAGGCACAGCGGCCGCAAGAGGCACTCCCACCCAGCGCACCGATACCAGCGGGACCCGGCCGCGCCCCGGACCGGGAGGGCCCGGTGAGTTCCCCCGGGGCGCTGGTGGCCCGCCGTCCGGTGCCGGACGGCCGGATGCGCCTGGTTCCGCAACTCGTCCTGGCCCTGATCTGCGCGGGATACGCCGTCTGTTCCGCGATCGGCTGGGGCTCCAAGGGCCTCGCGCTGTTCATGGGCGACTTCGGGCTCAGTGCCGCGGCAGGCACCGCGTCGGTCTCCTGCCTCGTGTACGCCCGCCGCCGCAGCCGCTTCCGGCCCGCCTGGCTGCTGTTCTCGCTCTCCTCCGCCATGGCGGCGCTCGGCAACGGGGTCTGGGGCTGGTACGAGGTGGTCCTCGACCGCCCCGTTCCCGCGCCCAGTAGTGCCGATCTGTTCTTCCTTTGCTTCGCCCCGCCCGCGATCGTAGGACTGCTCGTGCTCGCCAAAAGGCCTGTCACCAAGGCGGGTTGGGTATGTCTCGCGCTCGACGCGTGGCTGATCGGCGGCTCGCTGCTGACGCTGTCGTGGAGTCTCGCGCTCGCCCAGGCGGCGAAGTTCGACGGGCCCAGCGTGGCGCACACCGCGCTGTCGCTCGCGTACCCGCTGCTGGACATCGCCCTGATCAGCATGGTGGTGGCACTCCACTTCCGGCGTTCGGCGGTGAACCGCTCCGCGGTCAACACCGCGGTCGGTGCGCTCGCCCTGACGGTGATGTGCGACGCCCTGTTCACCTCGCCGCTGCTGCACAACAGCTATCACTCGGGCCAGCTGCTGGACGCGGGCTGGTTCGCCGGATCGCTGCTGCTCGCCTACGCCCCCTGGGTCGGCGCCCGGTCCGGACAGCCGGACGACGACGGGCACGCCCGCGTGGTGCACCAGTACGTGCCGGAGCAGCGGCAGTACGACCCGCAGAGCGCGGACCTCCCGGGAGAGCGTGCACACGTGTTCCCCGAGGGCCACGGCCGCGGGCTCCCGCCGTACCCGGGCCACGACGGGTACCCGGCCGGACTCTCGCAGGACCACGACCGGTACCCGGCCACCCGCCCCATCTCCGGATCGCTGGCCGCGCTCACGCCCTACCTCGCCGCCGCCGTCTGCACGCTGGGGATCCTCTACAACATCCTCAACGGCCACAGCGTCGACCGCGTGGTCCTCGTCACCGCGGGAGCCGTCGTCCTGGCGCTTGTCGTGCGCCAGGGCATCATGCTGCTCGACAACATCACTCTCACCCAGGAACTCGCCCAGAAGGAGAACCACTTCCGTTCCCTGGTGCAGGGCTCCAGCGACGTCATCATGATCGCCGCGCCCAACGGCATCCTCAGGTACGTCTCCCCGGCCGCCGCCGGTGTCTACGGGCGGCCCGCCGAGGAGCTCGTCGGAACGGAACTCGCCGCGCTCATCCATCCGGAGGACCTGGGCTGTGTGGTGCACGAAGTGCGCCGCTTCCTCACCGCGAGGCACACCCAGGAGCCCACCACCCGCATCGAGTGCCGGTTCAGGTCCGGCGCCGGGGGCTGGCTCAACGTGGAGTCCACCGTCAACCGCCACGAGGGTGGCCTGATCTTCAACAGCCGGGACGTCACCGAGAGAGTGCGCCTGCAGGCACAGCTGCAGCACAACGCCGAGCACGATCCGCTCACCGACCTGCCCAACCGCGCCCTGTTCACCAAGCGGGTCCAGCAGGCGCTGTCCGGCCGCCGCGCCTCCGACCGCGGCACCGCCGTCCTCTTCGTCGACCTCGACGGATTCAAGGCCGTCAACGACACGATCGGCCACCAGGCCGGGGACGAACTGCTCGTCCAGGCCGCCCGCAGACTCCAGGACGCGGTCCGGCAGAGCGACACCGCCGCGCGCCTGGGCGGCGACGAGTTCGCGGCTCTCATCGTCGGCGACGGCACCCGGGACCGCGCCGCGCGCGAACGGCACATCTTAGAACTCGCCGACCGGCTTCGGGTCACCCTCTCGCAGCCCTACGACATCGACGGCAACGATGTCCGGGTGGCCGCGTCCATCGGTGTGGCCTTCGCCGAACCGGGGCTGGGCGCGGGTGAGCTGTTACGCAACGCCGATCTCGCGATGTACCGCGCCAAGGGCGCAGGAAAGGGCCGTGTGGAGCTGTACGCGCCGCAGATGCAGCAGGACGTCGTACGCAAGGCCGAACTGGCCACCCGGCTGCGGGCCGCGCTGCACGACGGCGAGTTCACCCTCCTGCACCAGCCGGTGGTGTCGCTCGAGGGCGGCCGGATCACATCGGTCAGTGCCCTGGCGCGCTGGCGCTCCTCCCAGGGCATGCTCTTCTCCCCCTGGGAGTTCCTGCGTGTCTGCGAGGACAGCGACAGGACCGCCGAGCTGGACCGCTGGGTGCTCGAGGAGGCCGTGGCGCAGGCCGCCGAGCGCACCGCCCCCGGACTCGCCGTGCCCGTCGCCGTCCGGATGAGCGCCCACCGGCTCCTCGACCGCTCCCTGGGGTCCGTCGAGGCCTTGCTCACCCGGCATGGTCTGGCCTCGGGTGCCCTGATGATCGAGCTGTCCGACACCGACCCGCGGACCTGTCTGGACGAGCTGGAACGCCGACTCGGCGCCCTGCGCAGGATCGGTGTCCGTATCGCCCTGGACGGGTTCGGCAACGGCTACGCGGCCATCACGGCACTCCGCCGGCTTCCGGTCGACGTGCTGAAGCTCGACCGCAGCCTGGTCGAGGGGGTCGTCGAGTCGGCCCGGCTGCACAAGATCACCAGTGGGCTGCTGCGCATCGCCGGCGATCTCGGCCTTCAGTCGATCGCCGACGGCGTGGACCTTCCCGAGCAGGTCGTCGCCCTGCGTGCGATGGGCTGTACCCATGGGCAGGGCATGGCGTTCGCCGGGCCGCTTGACGAGTACCGGCTGCGCCGGGCGCTGACCTCCGGCCATTACCCCGTTCCCCACGGGCCCGCGGAACCGGCCTTCGCCGGGCGAGGCCGGCGGGTGTACACAGGTGGTGTGCCTGCCGTTTTCGGAGGCGGGAAGGGCCTACGCTCACATAATGAGACTCCTGTCCCACCTACTTGACAGTGACAGCGTGTCGGGGGGAGGGTCAGTTCCATGCGCACCCGAATTCTCGTACTTGGACAGCGCGTCGGCTGAGCTGGGACCCACCGGAAATGAACCGGAGAATCCAGCGACCACACCCGGCGCGCTCCCCTCGCTTGCCTACCGGCACGAGGGGTTTTTTGTTGCACAGGTACCACTCGAACAACGCACAAACCTCGCAAAAACCCTCAGCATCGAGAAGAGAATGCCGATGACCGAGCAGGCCACCGGGGCCCCTCATCCGCAGCCGCGGCCCCGATCCGGAGGACACCAGTCCGCGCCCGAGTACGTCACGGGTGCGCAGTCCCTCATTCGCTCGCTTGAGGAGGTCGGGGTCGACACCGTATTCGGTATTCCCGGCGGCACGATCCTTCCCGCGTACGACCCGCTGATGGACTCCAGCCGGGTGCGCCACGTGCTCGTCCGTCACGAACAGGGTGCGGGCCACGCGGCCACCGGTTACGCGCAGGCCACGGGCAGGGTCGGCGTCTGCATGGCCACTTCGGGCCCCGGTGCCACCAACCTGGTGACGCCGATCGCCGACGCGAACATGGACTCGGTGCCGCTGGTCGCGATCACCGGCCAGGTCGTCTCCAAGGCGATCGGCACGGACGCCTTCCAGGAGGCGGACATCGTCGGCATCACGATGCCGATCACCAAGCACAGCTTCCTGGTCACCAAGGCCGAGGACATCCCGAAGACGATCGCAGAGGCGTTCCACATCGCCTCGACCGGTCGTCCCGGTCCGGTCCTCGTCGACATTCCGAAGGACCTGCTGCAGACGCAGACGACCTTCTCCTGGCCCCCCGCCATGGACCTGCCCGGCTACCGGCCTGTCACCAAGCCGCACGCCAAGCAGATCCGCGAGGCCGCCAAGCTGATCACCTCCGCGAAGCGGCCCGTCCTGTACGTCGGTGGCGGCGTCCTCAAAGCGCACGCCACCGCGGAGCTCAAGGTTCTCGCCGAGCTCACCGGAGCGCCCGTCACCACCACCCTGATGGCGCTCGGCGCGTTCCCCGACAGCCACCCGCTGCACGTGGGAATGCCGGGCATGCACGGTGCGGTCACCGCCGTCACCGCGCTGCAGAAGGCCGACCTGATCGTCGCCCTCGGAGCCCGCTTCGACGATCGCGTCACCGGCAAGCTGGACAGCTTCGCCCCGCACGCCAAGATCGTCCACGCCGACATCGACCCCGCCGAGATCGGCAAGAACCGCGACGCCGACGTGCCCATCGTCGGTGACGCGCGCGAGGTCATCGCCGACCTGGTCCAGGCCGTGCAGAAGGAACACAGCGAGGGCCGCCGGGGGGACTACACCGTCTGGTGGAAGGACCTCAACCGCTGGCGCGAGACCTATCCGCTCGGCTACGACCAGCCCGAGGACGGCTCGCTGTCCCCGCAGCAGGTCATCGAGCGCATCGGCCGGCTGGCGCCCGAGGGCACGGTCTTCGCCGCGGGCGTCGGCCAGCACCAGATGTGGGCTGCGCACTTCATCCAGTACGACAGGCCCGCCAGCTGGCTGAACTCCGGCGGCGCCGGAACCATGGGCTACGCGGTTCCGGCCGCCATGGGCGCCAAGGCCGGCGCCCCGGACCGTACGGTCTGGGCGATCGACGGCGACGGCTGCTTCCAGATGACCAACCAGGAGCTGACCACCTGCGCCCTGAACAACATCCCGATCAAGGTCGCCATCATCAACAACGGTGCCCTCGGGATGGTCCGCCAGTGGCAGACCCTGTTCTACAACCAGCGGTACTCCAACACGGTGCTGCACTCCGGTCCCACCGGGTCGGACAACGGCTGCGCCGCGGGGTCCGGCAAGCAGCCGAGCGCCGGCACTCGCGTCCCCGACTTCGTGAAGCTGGCGGAGGCGATGGGCTGCTACGCGATCCGTTGCGAGTCCCCGGAGGACCTCGACAAGGTCATCGAAGAGGCGAACTCCGTCAACGACCGTCCGGTCGTCGTGGACTTCATCGTCCACGAGGACGCGATGGTGTGGCCGATGGTCGCGGCCGGCACCTCCAACGACGAGATCATGGCTGCCCGGGACGTCCGTCCCGACTTCGGCGACAACGAAGACGACTGAGAGAGAGCTGAGTGAGAACCATGTCCAAGCACACCCTCTCGGTCCTCGTCGAGAACACGCCCGGCATCCTCGCCAGGATCGCCGCCCTGTTCTCCCGTCGCGGCTTCAACATCGACTCGCTCGCGGTCGGTGTCACCGAGCACCCCGACATCTCCCGCATCACCATTGTGGTGAATGTCGAGGACCTGCCGCTCGAGCAGGTCACCAAGCAGCTCAACAAGCTGGTCAACGTTTTGAAGATCGTCGAATTGGAGCCGTCGCAGGCCGTTCAGCGTGAACTCGTTCTGGTGAAGGTGCGCGCCGACAACGAGACGCGCTCCCAGATCGTCGAGATCGTCCAGCTGTTCCGCGCCAAGACCGTCGACGTCTCCCCCGAGGCCGTCACCATCGAGGCCACCGGCAGCAGCGACAAGCTCTCGGCCATGCTCAAGATGCTGGAACCGTACGGCATCAAGGAACTGGTCCAGTCCGGCACGATCGCGATCGGCCGCGGCGCCCGGTCGATCACGGACCGCTCCCTGCGCGCCCTCGACCGGTCCGCGTAGGGCTCGGAGAGGATTGCGTACGAACGGAGACGGGAGGCCGGTCGACCATCGGCCGCCCGTATTCCGAGACCCCGAGACTTCCCCATCCCCCGCCGTCATACGGTGGGAAGCAACATCAGCATCCCAAGGAGAGAACCGAAAGTGGCCGAGCTGTTCTACGACGCTGACGCCGACCTGTCCATCATCCAGGGCCGCAAGGTCGCGGTCATCGGATACGGCAGCCAGGGCCACGCCCACGCGCTGTCGCTGCGTGACTCGGGCGTCGACGTGCGCGTCGGTCTGCACGAAGGCTCCAAGTCCAAGGTCAAGGCCGAGGAGCAGGGGCTGCGCGTGGTGACCGTGGCGGAGGCCGCCGCCGAGGCCGACGTGATCATGATCCTGGTGCCGGACCCGATCCAGGCCCAGGTCTACGAGGAGTCCATCGCCCCGAACCTCAAGGACGGCGACGCGCTGTTCTTCGGCCACGGCTTCAACATCCGCTTCGGCTTCATCAAGCCTCCGGCTGGCGTGGACGTGTGCATGGTCGCCCCCAAGGGCCCGGGCCACCTGGTGCGCCGTCAGTACGAGGAGGGCCGCGGCGTTCCGTGCATCGCCGCCGTCGAGCAGGACGCCTCGGGCGACGCCTTCGCGCTGGCGCTGTCGTACGCCAAGGGCATCGGCGGCACCCGGGCCGGCGTCATCAAGACGACCTTCACCGAGGAGACCGAGACCGACCTCTTCGGCGAGCAGGCCGTGCTGTGCGGAGGCACCACGGCGCTGGTCAAGGCGGGCTTCGAGACCCTGACCGAGGCGGGTTACCAGCCGGAGATCGCCTACTTCGAGTGCCTGCACGAGCTGAAGCTGATCGTCGACCTCATGTACGAGGGCGGCCTGGAGAAGATGCGCTGGTCGATCTCCGAGACCGCCGAGTGGGGCGACTACGTCACCGGTCCGCGCATCATCACCGACGCCACCAAGGCCGAGATGAAGAAGGTTCTCGCGGAGATCCAGGACGGCAGCTTCGCGAAGAACTGGATGGACGAGTACCACGGCGGTCTGAAGAAGTACAACGCGTACAAGAAGCAGGACTCCGAGCACCTGCTGGAGACCACAGGCAAGCAGCTGCGCAAGCTGATGAGCTGGGTCGACGAGGAGGCGTAACGTTGCGGCCGAGGGGCTGGAGCATTCCGCTCCGGCCCCTTCGGCGAACCGGGGGTGACGTCCGGAACGTGGCGTTGTCTTACCCGTCCAGCCACGGACGGGTGATCCTTTCGCAGCGACGCGGAGCGGCGCACGCGACGCCACTACACTTCTGCACAACAAGCGCGTCAGGCCCACAGCGTCGTGCGTCTTCCACGCGGCTAGCACCCCTCCACCGCCTGCGGCCGTCGGGACGGCCGTCCGCATTGGACATGTGAGGACTCACGTGAGCTCGAAACCCGTCGTACTCATCGCTGAAGAGCTGTCGCCCGCGACCGTCGACGCCCTCGGCCCCGACTTCGAGATCCGTCACTGCAACGGCGCGGACCGCGCCGCGCTGCTGCCGGCGATCGCCGACGTCGACGCCATCCTGATCCGCTCCGCGACGAAGGTCGACGCCGAGGCCATCGCCGCCGCGCACAAGCTCAAGGTCGTCGCACGAGCCGGCGTCGGCCTCGACAACGTGGACGTCTCCGCGGCCACCAAGGCCGGCGTGATGGTGGTCAACGCCCCCACCTCGAACATCGTGACCGCCGCCGAGCTGGCCTGCGGTCTGATCATCTCCTCCGCCCGCAACATTCCGCAGGCGAACGCCGCCCTGAAGAACGGCGAGTGGAAGCGCAGCAGATACACGGGCGTAGAGCTCGCCGAGAAGACCCTGGGCGTCGTCGGTCTCGGCCGCATCGGCGCGCTGGTCGCGCAGCGCATGTCCGCCTTCGGCATGAAGGTCGTCGCCTACGACCCGTTCGTCCAGCCTGCCCGGGCCGCGCAGATGGGCGTCAAGGTGCTGTCGCTGGACGAGCTCCTCGAGATCTCCGACTTCATCACCGTCCACCTCCCCAAGACCCCCGAGACGATCGGCCTGATCGGTCAGGAGGCGCTGCACAAGGTCAAGCCGACCGTCCGCATCGTCAACGCCGCGCGCGGCGGCATCGTCGACGAGGAGGCGCTGTACTCGGCGCTCAAGGAGGGCCGGGTCGCGGGCGCGGGCCTCGATGTGTACGGGAAGGAGCCGTGCACGGACTCGCCGCTGTTCGAGCTCGACGAGGTCGTCTGCACCCCGCACCTGGGTGCCTCGACGGACGAGGCGCAGGAGAAGGCCGGCATCTCGGTCGCCAAGTCGGTCCGCCTCGCACTCGCCGGTGAGCTGGTGCCGGACGCGGTGAACGTCCAGGGCGGTGTCATCGCCGAGGACGTCAAGCCCGGTCTGCCGCTCGCCGAGCGGCTCGGTCGGATCTTCACCGCGCTCGCGGGCGAGGTCGCGGTCCGCCTCGACGTCGAGGTGTACGGCGAGATCACCCAGCACGATGTGAAGGTGCTCGAACTGTCCGCGCTCAAGGGTGTGTTCGAGGACGTCGTGGACGAGACGGTCTCGTACGTCAACGCGCCGCTGTTCGCCCAGGAGCGCGGCGTCGAGGTGCGCCTGACCACCAGCTCCGAGGCCACGGACCACCGCAACGTGGTCACCGTGCGCGGCACGCTCGCCGACGGTGAGGAGGTCTCGGTGTCCGGCACACTGGCCGGCCCGAAGCACCACCAGAAGATCGTGGCGGTGGGCGACTACGACGTGGATCTGGCGCTCGCGGACCACATGGTGGTGCTGCGCTACACCGACCGCCCGGGTGTGGTCGGCACGCTGGGCCGCATCCTCGGCGAGGCCGGTATCAACATCGCCGGCATGCAGGTGGCTCGTGACATCGCCGGCGGTGAGGCCCTCGCGGTCCTGACGGTCGACGACACGGTGCCGCAGAACGTCATGGCGGAGGTGGCCGACGAGATCGGTGCGACGTCCGCCCGCTCGGTGAACCTGGTCTGACGTCCGAGTACGACACAGCGGGGCCCGGCCGTGGTGAGGTGGCCGGGCCCCGCAGTGTCTCCCGTCGGCTACTCCTGGCCGTCCCGGCCCCTGAGGCCCGGCAGGGACGCCGCGGCCAGTGCGGCCGCGCCCAGCAGCAGGGCCGCCCCGGTGATCGCCGCCGCCTGCATGCCGTTCGTGAACGACTCGCGTGCCACGGTCAGCAGTTCCGCTCCCGCACGGCCCGGGATCCCCTGGGCCACCGCCAGCGCGCCGCCCAGCGTCTCGTGGGCCGGGGAAGGGGCCGAGGCCGGGATGCCATGGCGGTAGACCGCCGTGCCTATCGAGCCCAGGACCGCCATGCCCAGCGCGCCGCCGAACTCCGCGCCCGTCTCCATCAACGAGGATGCGGTACCCGCCCGCTCCACCGGGGCGGCGCCCATCGCCAGGTCCATCATCTGCGAGATCACGGTGACGATTCCGGCGGCCAGCACGCCGGCTCCGGCCAGCACCAGCCACATCGAGTCGGTCCCGGCGAGCGCCAGCATCCCGAAGCCGCAGGCCGCTACCACGAAGCCGGCGGTGACGACGTAGGCCCGGTCGACGCCCTTCTGCACCAGCTGGGTCGTCACCGGCGCCGCGAAGCCGATCAGCACTGAGGGGAGCAGGGCCCACAGCGCGGCCTCCAGCGCACTCTTGCCGAGGACCGACTGCAGATACTGCGTGGTGAAGTACGCCGAGCCCAGCATGGCGAAGGACGAGACCAGGTTGAGGGTGAGGGCGGGAGCGAACCCCCTGGCACGGAACAGGACCGGTGAGACGAGCGGGTGCGCCGTGGTGCGCTGACGGTGCACGAACAGCGCCGCGAACAGCAGGCCCACCGTCACCGACAGCACGTACTGGACGTTCCACCCGTTCGCCGGGATCTCCTTCAGGCCGTAGATCACCGGCAGCACCGCCGCCACCGACAGCGGCACGCTGAGCAGGCCGAAGCGGCCGGGTTCGGGGTTCTTCGACTCCGGGAGCAGGAACGGGCCGAGGAGCAGCAGCAGGGCCATGGCGGGCAGGTTGACCAGGAACACCGAGCCCCACCAGAAGTATTCGACGAGGACCCCGCTCATCACCGACCCGAGTGCGATCCCGGCCGTCATCACCCCGGACCACAGGCCGATCGCCTTCGCCCGTTGTCCGGGGTCGGTGAACATGGTGCGGATCAGCGCCATGGTCGACGGCATGAGCGTCGCGCCCCCGATGCCGAGCACCGCGCGGGCCGCGATCAGGGTCTCGGCGCTGTCCGCGTACGCCGCCACCAGTGAGGCGGTCCCGAAGGCGGCGGCCCCGAGCAGCAGCAGCCTCCGGCGGCCGATGCGGTCGCCCAGCGCGCCCATCGTCATCAGCAGCCCGGCGAGGACGAAGGCGTAGATGTCGAAGATCCACAGCTGCTGCGTGCCGCTCGGCTCCAGGTCCGCGGTGATCGACGGGATCGCGAAGTAGAGGACCGAGACATCCATCGAGACCAGCAGCAGCGGAAGCATCAGGACACCCAGGGCGGTCCACTCGCGGCGGCCGGCCCGAGCCGGTGCGGCGGGCGTGCCGAGGTCGTTGGCGGTGCTCGTCGAGTTCGTCATGCCAAGGACTGTACGAGCGTCTTAAACGCTTGTCTAGAACGATTGTATAAGTCATCTGTATGGGACGGTTGTATGGATGCGCAGTAGGGTGGGGTCATGGGACACCGTGAGGATCTGCTCGAGGGCGCCAAGCGCTGCCTGCTGGAGAAGGGGTTCGCGCGCACGACCGCGCGTGACATCGTCAAGGAGTCGGGGACCAACCTGGCGTCCATCGGCTACCACTACGGCTCGAAGGACGCGCTGCTCGCCCAGGCCTATGTGGCCCTGGTCGAGGAGATGTCCGACGCGTTCGCCGGCGACGCGAACGCTGGGTTCAGCGCCGCGCCGGGCTCGCTCGAACGGTTCCGGGAAGTGTGGTCGAACATCATCGCCACCATGCGGGAACCCGGTTCGCTGTGGCGGCTCAGCGCCGAGATCGCGGTCATGGGAGACCAACTGCCCGAGGTGCGCGACCATCTGGCGCAGGCTCAGCGGGAAGGATCGCGCGGCTTCGTCGCGCTGATGATGGGCGGGCGTGAGGAGGACGTCCCGGACGACGTCGTGGACACGCTCGGCAGCTTCTACACGGTCCTGATGACGGGCCTCATCACCCTGTGGACCTTCGACCCGAAGACCGCCCCGGACGCCGACCAACTCACCGAGGGAGTAAGCCGGTTCATCGAGGCCGCCGATCGGGCGTAGCCGGCCCGGAAGCCCCGTCACCGAAGCGATCGCCGCAAGTGCCGCTGCCCCCGCCGCCCTTGTGGCCGGCCCGTACGCCCGTGCCGGACCGGCCACGGCCCCAGCGGCAGCGCGACGGGATCGCCACGGTGGGGGACCTGCCGACCGTCAGGACCGCTTCGACAGCCGGGCGGACAGCATCTGGCTCAGCGCCAGCACGCTCAGGCCGAACATCAGGACCCCCAGGGGGACATGGAGCCATGCGACGTGTGCGATGCCCAGCACCACCTGCGCGGAAGCGAGTACGAGAAAGCCGACCGAGTGCAGGATGGGGCGTGGTGAGCCGCCGCCCGGCCGCCAGGCGAGGACGGCGGCGAGCACGTACAGCATCGTCGCGGCGTAGATCACGCGCGCTCCGACGCTGTGCAGCACCTCGCCGTGGTGGGTGGACAGCACCAGTCCGGCGCTGGCTGCCTGAAAGAAGATGCACAGGGTCTGCAGAGCGACCGAGACCTGCAGGAACGTGAGCGTGCGTGGTGCTGTCGCGGTGTGCGCGGTGGCCATGGCGCGGTCCCCTTCTCTGCCTCGCGGCGTTGATCTGTACTGTCTCGGTAGTCCGACGACGCAGACCCCTGGAATGTGAGGCGAAGCGCCCGGCTTCACCGTCCGGTGCGGAGTTTCGCGGAAGTGGCGGGAGCGGATGCGGACAGAGGCGGACGAGGGGACCGGGGGACGTCGTAGTCATGAGCACCACACCCGAGCCAGGGCATGACCGGTCCGAAGGGGGCCTGAGCGCGATCGTCGGCGAGCGGCGCCATCTGACCAATGTCGCCTACCGTCTGCTCGGTTCGCTGACCGAGGCCGAGGACGTAGTGCAGGAGGCGTACGCCCGCTGGTACGCGATGCCGCGGGCACAGCGGGAGGCCGTCGAGTCGCCCGGCGCCTGGCTGACGACGGTGGCCGGCCGTATCTGCCTGGACCTGCTCGGCTCGGCGCGGGTCCGGCGCGAACGGTACGTCGGCGAGTGGATACCTGAGCCGCTGCTCGACCGCACGGAGTGGATCAGCGGACCGGTGAGCGGTGACGCGGCCGACCCCGCCGGCCGGGTCACCCTGGACGAGTCGGTCGACATGGCCTTCCTCGTCGTCCTCGAGTCGATGACCCCCGCCGAACGCGTCGCGTTCATCCTGCACGACGTCTTCCGGTACGCCTTCGCCGAGATCGCCGTGATCGTCGGCCGGACGCCGGTGGCCTGCCGCCAACTGGCGTCTTCGGCTCGTCGGCGTGTGCGTGCCGCGTCCGCTGCGGAGGCTTCGGCGGTTCCGGTGGCCGGGCGGGCCGGTCTGGTACGGAGTTTCAAGGAGGCGTGGGAGGCCAGGGACATCGAGGCACTCGTAGGGCTTCTCGACCCCGGCGCCACGTTGACCGCCGACGGCGGCGGACTGGCCGCCACCGTCGTTCCCCCCGTCGAGGGCAGCGAGCGGATCGCCGCGTACATCCTGCGCATCGCCGACATCGCGCCTGGGCTGACGCTTCTGGAGCGGGCGGTCAACGGTCAGCCCGGCCTGGTCGCCCAGCGCTCCGGCGTCACCGTGACCGTGGCGGCGTTCGAACTCACCGGCGCCCGCATCGCCCGCATCTGGGTGATCCGTAACCCGGAGAAACTCCGCCCCTGGACGGATCGCTAAAGCCGCGCGCTCTTCAGGGCCATGTGCAGCAGCAGGCGGGCCTCGCCGTCGTCCAGGTCCAGGCCGGTGAGTTGCTCGACGCGCGCCAGGCGGTAGTACAGCGTCTGCCGATGGATGCCCAGCGCGGCGGCCGTGCGCCCGGCCTGCCCCGCGCAGTCCAGGAACACCTCCGCCGTGTGCGCGAGTTCGCGGTGGACGGGGGAGAGCAGGGCCCGTACGGCCGGGTCCTGGGCGGCCCGGGGAGGGAGCGAGGTCAGCAGACGGTACGGCCCGATGGACGTCCACTCGGCCACCGGGCCCAGCCGGGGCTCCGCCAGCGCCGCACGGGCCGCCCCCGACGCCTCCTGCCAGGCGGCGCCCAGCTCGGCCAGGCCGTGGCGCGCATCGGCCACCCCGGCAGCGGCACGCGGGTCCTCAGCCTCCCGCAGCAGCCGGGCGGCGGCACCCAGCGCCGGAGTGAGCACCTCGGCCGAGCGAAGCCGCACCAGCACGGCCAGGCACTGGCCCAGCCCGTCCCACGGCACCACGCACAGCGCGGTCGCGGCCGGCAGCGTACGGACGGAAGGCGCCTCGTCCGGGTCGGCCGAGGGCCATGGGGCGACACAGACCACCGTGTGCAGCCCCTCGGCCCGTGCGCCGAGCGCTGTGCGCAGCTCCGCCACCGCCATGTCCTGCTGCCAGCCGCGCTCCGCGGTCAGGACCGCGCGCAGTTCGCGCGTCAGGTCCGCGCCCGCCTGCGCCTCGTCCGCGAGCAGGTCGCCGATGCGTGCGGCGACCTCCATCGCCGCGGACAGCTGTGCCTCGGACGGGCCCGGCTCGTCGGCCAGCAGCCACACGTACCCGAGGACGACACTCCGATGGCGTACCGGCAGACAGATCCTTCCCCGGTAGACCCCCGCCTCCGGAGTCGGCGGAATGCGTACCGGCCCGGTGGCGCGGGTGATGCCGAATCCCTCGAACCATCTGCGCACCGCCGCCGTGGAGCGGCGGGTGAGGATCGAGCGGGTGCGGACCGGGTCGAGGTCCGCCTCGTCGAACTCGCCGTCGCTGTCGTAGGCGGCGAAGGCGATCAGCTCGAAGTCCCGGTTCTCCAGGGTCGCGGGGGCACCGAGCAGCGCCGAGATCTCGTCGACGAGCTCCTGGTAATCCCCGCGGCCTGCCTTGAAAACATCCGCCACACGGGCATTCTCCCGCATTTTCTCGCCCGCCTCATACAGATGTCTGAGATCCAGGGCACGGATGCGTGACAGCTGTCGATGGCCGACGATCGAAGGGATCCTTAGGTTTCACGGTGGTTCTCCGTGCCGTACCCGAATGGTCGGGATTCGGCCTCCTGTTGCCCTGTGGAGGTGCCCCGTGCTGGGTCCCGTGATTCTCGCCGCGTCGCGCAGCGACCGGATGCGCCGTCTGATCTCGGCGGCCCCGGTGACCAAGCAGGTCGTCGACCGCTTCATCCCCGGTGAGACCGTCGACGAGGTCGTCCCGATCATCGAGGAGCTCACCGGCAGGGGACTCGAGCTCACCATGGACGTCGTCGGCGAGGACATCACGACCCCGGAGCAGGCTGCGGCCGCGCGGGACGCGTACCTGCAGCTGATCGACCGCCTCAAGGACCTGGAGCTCGGCACGGAGGCGGAGATGTCCGTCAAGCTCTCGATGTTCGGCCAGGCCCTGGAGAACGGCCATGAGCTGGCCCTCGCCAACGTCCGCCCGGTCGTCGAGGCCGCCGCCGCGATCGGCACGACGGTCACGCTGGACGCCGAGGACCACACCACCCTGGACTCGATGTTCGCCGTCCACGAGGAACTGCGGAAGGACTTCCCGCAGACCGGATGCGTGATCCAGGCCTACC
Source organism: Streptomyces chiangmaiensis (assembly GCF_036281785.1). Lineage (NCBI taxonomy): Bacteria > Bacillati > Actinomycetota > Actinomycetes > Kitasatosporales > Streptomycetaceae > Streptomyces > Streptomyces chiangmaiensis. The sequence continues at coordinate 14,838 of NZ_JAYWVC010000074.1, forward strand.
TCTTCCGCACCGAGGAGGACGCCCGCCGCCTCGCCGCGAGCGGCAGCCGGGTGCGTATCGTGAAGGGGGCGTACAAGGAGCCGGCGTCGGTCGCGTACCAGCAGAAGGCCGAGATCGACAAGGCGTACGTCCGCGTCATGAGGACCCTCATGGAGGGCGAGGGATACCCGATGATCGGTTCCCACGACCCGCGGCTGATCTCCATCGCGCAGGAGCTCGCCCGGCGCGCCGGGCGCAAGCTCGACGAGTACGAGTTCCAGATGCTGTACGGCATCCGCAGCGACGAGCACCTGCGCCTGGCCGCCGAAGGCCATCGGATGCGCGTGTACACCGCCTACGGCACCGACTGGTACGGCTACTTCATGCGCCGTCTCGCGGAGAAGCCGGCGAACCTGCGCTTCTTCGTCCGCTCGATGGTCAGCAAGGGCTGAACCCGAACACCCGCTCAAGATCAAGGAGTTACGGATCTCATGGACGCTGTGACCCAGGTCCCCACCCCCGTCAACGAGCCGGTGCACGGCTATGCCCCCGGCTCGCCCGAGCGCGCTCGCCTGGAGGCCAAGCTCAAGGAGCTGGCCGAGAACCCGATCGACCTGCCGATGACCATCGGCGGCGAGAAGCGGTTGGGCGGCGGCGAGGCCTTCCAGGTCGTCCAGCCGCACAACCACAAGGCCGTCATCGGCACGCTCCGCAACGCCACCCAGCAGGACGCCAAGGACGCCATCGACGCGGCCCTCGCCGCCGCGCCCGCCTGGCGCGCGATGTCCTTCGACGACCGCGCGGCAATCATCCTGCGCGCCGCCGAGCTGCTGGCCGGCCCCTGGCGCGAGACCATCGCCGCCTCCACCATGCTCGGCCAGTCGAAGACGGCCCAGCAGGCGGAGATCGACTCCCCGTGCGAGCTGGTCGACTTCTGGCGCTTCAACGTGCACTACGCCCGCCAGATCCTGGCCGAGCAGCCCCCGGCCAACTCCCCGGGCGTCTGGAACCGCCTCGACCACCGTCCGCTCGAGGGCTTCGTCTACGCGATCACGCCGTTCAACTTCTCGGCGATCGCGGGCAATCTGCCCACCGCGCCCGCGCTGATGGGCAACGTCGTGGTCTGGAAGCCGTCCCCGACGCAGACCCACGCCGCCGTGCTGCTCATGCAGCTGCTGGAGGAGGCGGGTCTGCCCAAGGGCGTCATCAACCTCGTCACCGGTGACGGCATCGAGGTCTCCAAGGTCGCCCTCGAGCACCGCGACCTCGCGGGCATCCACTTCACCGGCTCGACCAAGACCTTCCAGTACCTGTGGAAGACGATCGGCAGCAACATCGAGAAGTACCGCTCCTACCCGCGCCTGGTCGGCGAGACCGGTGGCAAGGACTTCGTCGTCGCGCACCCGAGCGCCGACCGCGCGGTCCTGAAGACGGCGCTGACCCGCGGTGCCTTCGAGTACCAGGGCCAGAAGTGTTCGGCGACCTCCCGGGCCTACATCCCGGCGTCGATCTGGAACTCCGGCTTCAAGGAGGAGTTCGCGGCCGAGGTCGACCACCTGACCATGGGTGACGTCACCGACCTGTCGAACTTCATCGGCGCCGTCATCGACGAGCGCGCCTTCGCCAAGAACAAGGCCGCGATCGACCGCGCCGAGGAGGACCCGGCCTGCACCGTCGTCGCGGGCGGCTCCTACGACGACTCGGTGGGCTACTTCGTGCGCCCGACCGTCATCGAGTGCACCGACCCGGAGAACGAGGTCTTCAAGACGGAGTACTTCGGCCCGATCCTCGCGGTGCACGTCTACGAGGACGAGAAGTACGACGAGATGCTCGCCCAGATGGAGTCGGTCTCCGACTACGCGCTGACGGGTTCGGTCATCGCCAACGACCGTGCCGCGGCGGCGTACACGGCCGAGAAGCTGCGGTACGCGGCCGGCAACTTCTACATCAACGACAAGTCGACCGGCGCCGTGGTCGGCCAGCAGCCCTTCGGTGGCGGCCGTTCCTCCGGCACCAACGACAAGGCGGGCGCGCCGCAGAACCTGCTGCGCTGGACCCTGACCCGTGCGATCAAGGAGGCTCTGGTCCCGCCGACGGACTACACCTACCCGCACATGGGCTGACGCCCCCCTGAGCGCCGCCCCCGCCCTGGGTTTCGACGACCGAGGACGGGGGCGGTCTTCATGTTCAGCCTTCGCAGTTCGTGCGGTCCGGGTGCGACCGGCAGGCCGGCGCCGCGAAGCCGCCGTCCGCCCGGACGGAAACCTGGCGCGTGTCCCTGCCGCGCACGGTGTACGCCGTGCGTACCAGGCCCGAAGGACCGTCGGCTCTGCGCCATCAGGGGGACGGGCAATCGGGTACCCAACGTCTGCGCAGGTCACGGGCGTGTGACCCGATCGGCTGTCTCAGATAGTAGGAAGTCCGAGTAATTGTGGAGACAGACGCCCGCTCCTCGCTTAGCTTTGTAGGAGTCGAACGTCTCGCTTGATCGAGCGATTGGCGGTCGTGAGCCGGGCCCCGTGCAGGCAACCCCTGCGGCACCGCTCCCCGCTCCTCTGGGGGCACCGCCCACGCCCATCAGGCAGTGGGGGAGTCTCGTCACCCTTTCTGTGCTCCGGGTTCTCGAAGGAGTCGATTCCCCATGGCCGAGACGACCGCCCGCCGCCGAGTCCGTCACGTTTCCCGCACGAGCGAGTCCGACCGCAAGAAGGCCGCCGCCGCGCTCCAGCGCGCACTCGACCGCCGGGACAACGGCGGCGAGACCGGCCACTGAGCCGCGCCCAGACAGGCACCTTCACAGTTCACCCGCCCGGCGGATGATCGCCCCATGCGGCCGGGAGCCGCACCCGCATGGGGCGCCGCGCGGCCGGACGCCTCGCGTCACCGGGCGACGTACTGAGGATCTCCGGCGGCCGCCCTCCGTACGGGTGACGGCACGGCGCTGCGACGATACCGGCATGTCCGTATCCTGGACGTCCTGTGTCATTCCATGGGACACGGAGTACGGTGCCGTCATGTCTCGCAGCATCAATCTCGCAGTGATCCCCGGTGACGGCATCGGCCAGGAGGTCGTGGCCCAGGGGCTGAAGGTCCTCTCTGCCGTCCTTCCGCAGGATGTGAAGCTGGAGACCAAGGAGTACGACTTCGGCGCCCGGCGGTACCACGCCACCGGCGAGACGCTCACCGACGCCGACCTGGAGCAGCTGAAGCAGCACGACGCGATCCTGCTCGGTGCCATCGGCGACCCGTCGGTGCCCTCCGGTGTCCTGGAGCGCGGCTTCCTGCTCAAGCTTCGTTTCGCCTTCGACCACCATGTCAACCTGCGGCCCTCCAAGCTGCTTCCGGGTGTCGAGACCCCGCTCGCGGGCCAGCCCGAGATCGACTTCGTGGTGGTCCGCGAGGGCACCGAGGGCCCGTACACAGGCAACGGCGGCACCATCCGCGGTGGTACCCCGCACGCGGTCGCCACCGAGGTCTCGCTCAACACCGCCTTCGGCATCGAGCGCGTCGTGCGCGACGCCTACGCCCGCGCACAGGCCCGCCCCCGCAAGAAGCTGGCCCTCGTCCACAAGAACAACGTGCTGGTGCACGCCGGTCACCTGTGGACGGACATCTTCGCCAAGGTGGGGGAGGAGTTCCCCGACGTCACCACGGAGTACATGCACGTGGACGCCGCGACGATCTACCTCGTCACGCAGCCCGAACGCTTCGACGTGATCGTCACCGACAACCTCTTCGGCGACATCATCACCGACCTGGCCGCCGCGATCTCCGGCGGTATCGGGGTCGCGGCCTCCGGCAACATCAACCCGTCCGGCGCGTTCCCGTCGATGTTCGAGCCCGTGCACGGCTCGGCGCCCGACATCGCGGGCCAGGGCAAGGCCGACCCGTCTGCCACCGTGCTGTCGGTCGCCCTTCTGCTGCGTCACCTCGGCTACGAGGCCGAGGCCGCCCGTATCGAGGAGGCCGTCTCCGTCGACCTCGCCGAGCGCGTGGGCGCGTCCGCCCGCACCACCGACGAGATCGGCGACGCGCTCGCCGTACGAGCAGCCGGCTGACCCGCGCCGCTCACACTCCCTGAGAAGGCCGCCGGGTCGTCCTTGCGCCCGGCGGCTTTCCCATGCCTTCGCCGGGTGTCACCATCGACCCACCCCTGGGCTACCCCAAGGGCCGCATTCACACCGTTTCGGGCACGACTCCCCGCTTGCGATAATCGAACGAAGAGCCGCGGAATGAGGGAATGCTCGGACGTCCTATCACCTGTCATGGGTGGTGCGGGCGTGAGCGCGGCCCGTCAACACAACCGGTGAAGGACAACCACACATGACGACGCCCACGATCGAGCTGAAGCCCTCTGCCAACCCGCTCTCCGACGCGGAGCGGGAGGCGATCCTGGCCAACCCCGGGTTCGGCCGCCACTTCACCGACCACATGGTGACGATCAAGTGGACAGAGGGGCGGGGCTGGCACGACGGCCAGCTCGTTCCCTACGCTCCGATCTCGCTCGACCCCGCCACCAACGTGCTGCACTACGCACAGGAGATCTTCGAAGGTCTCAAGGCGTACCGTCGGCCCGACGGCTCGGTCGCCACCTTCCGCCCGGAGATGAACGCCCGTCGCTTCCAGCGCTCCGCCCGGCGACTGGCGATGCCCGAGCTGCCGGTGGAGACCTTCATCGAGGCATGCGACCTCCTCGTCCAGCAGGACGAGGGGTGGGTGCCGGCGCACGGCGGCGAGGAGTCGCTCTATCTGCGCCCGTTCATGATCGCCACTGAGGTCGGCCTCGGCGTGAAGCCGGCCAACGAGTACCTCTTCCTGGTGATCGCCTCTCCCGCGGGCGCCTACTTCGCGGGCGGCGTCAAGCCGGTCTCCATCTGGGTGTCGGAGGACCGCGTCCGTGCCGTCCCCGGTGGCATGGGCGACGCCAAGACGGGCGGCAACTACGCGGCCTCCCTGCTGGCCCAGGCCGAGGCCGCGGTCAAGGGCTGCGACCAGGTCTGCTACCTCGACGCCGTGGAGCACAAGTGGGTCGAGGAACTCGGCGGCATGAACCTCTACTTCGTGTACGGGGACAAGATCGTCACCCCGTCGCTCACCGGTTCGATCCTGGAGGGCGTCACCCGCGACTCCCTTCTCACCGTCGCCCGTGACCTCGGTTACGAGGCGGAGGAGCGGCGCCTCTCCATCGGCGAGTGGCAGGCCGACTCCGAGAACGGCACCCTCACCGAGGTCTTCGCCTGCGGCACCGCGGCGGTCATCACCCCGGTCGGTACGGTCAAGCGCGCGGACGCCGAGTGGAAGCAGTCCGGCGGGGAGCCGGGGGAGGTCACTCTCAAGCTGCGCGAGGCCCTGCTGGACCTTCAGCGCGGCACCCGTGAGGACACGCACGGCTGGATGCACCAGCTCGGCTGAGTCGTCCGAAGAAGCGCCGAGCCCGCCCGCGATGTCCCTTCCGGGCGGGCTCGGCGGTGACCGGGCTACTCGGCGGTTCGTTCGACGCGCACCGGCCTCACCGGACGGGTATCCACTGATTTCGCGGGGGAGGTCGCCTTCCCTTGCGCGAAGTCGGGGTGGGGGAGGGAACACGGTTGAACTCACGGTCGCCCCTCGCGCGCACCGTGTGCGGCCCGCGTCTGCGGGGCACCGGCCGGGAACAGATCCTCGGCCGCGTACGGGAGTTCCTGGACGACTCACTGGGACGCCCGGCGCTCGCGGACAGCTGATCAGGCGTGGCTTCACCTCGCCCCGCCGATCTCGTGCCCGGCGGCAACGACGACGACGCGGAGGACGTCTTCGTACGTCGGCCGAGGTGACCCGGGCCGCCTGCACCGTGAACGCAATGTACGAAACCCGAGGCGCTCTTGTCGCAACCGCGAACGCCCGGCACGTTACGGCCCATGGGACGAGAGCATGTGAAGAGGATCTGGATCGGCTCGGCCGGCAACATGGTGGAGTGGTACGACTGGTTCGTCTACGCCAGCTTCGCCACCTACTTCGCCGGGGCGTTCTTCCCGGACGGAAACCCCACGGCCCAGCTCATGAACACCGCGGGCATCTTCGCCGTCGGCTTCTTCATGCGCCCGGTCGGCGGCTGGCTGCTCGGCCGGGTAGGTGACCGCAGGGGCCGCAAGGCCGCGCTGACCCTCACGGTCACGCTGATGTCCGCCTCGGCGATCCTCATCGCGATCGCGCCGACGTATGCCGTCGCCGGGTACGGTGGCGCCCTCGTGCTGCTCGTCGCCCGCCTGCTGCAGGGCCTCTCGGTGGGCGGCGAGTACGCGGCCAGCGCGACCTATCTCACCGAGGCGTCCGAACCGAAGCGGCGCGGTTTCGCCTCCAGCTTCCAGTACGTGTCGATGACCGCGGGTCAGATCGTCGGACTGGGCCTGCAGATCGTCCTCCAGCGCACGCTGTCCGACGACGCGCTGCACAGCTACGGCTGGCGCATCCCGTTCGTGGTGGGCGCGCTCGGCGCCGCGGTGGTCTTCTATCTGCGGCGGAACATGTTGGAGACGGAGATCTACGAGGCCGACGAGACCGGTGGCGAGGAGCGCGGCACGCTGCGCGCGCTGTGGCGGCACAGGCGTGAGGCCCTCCTGGTGATGGCGTTGACCATGGGCGGCACGGTCGCGTACTACACGTACACCACGTATCTGACCAAGTACTTGTCGAACTCGGCGGGTCTGTCCAAGGAGACCGCGACCCTCGTCTCCTTCACCGCGCTGATCGTCTTCGCCTGCCTCCAGCCGCTCGCCGGGCGGCTCTCCGACCGTATCGGGCGCCGCCCGCTGCTGATCACCTTCGCGGTCGGCTCCACGTTCCTGACCGTGCCGATCATGACGATGCTCAAGGAAGCGGGCAGCTTCTGGCCGGCGCTCGGCCTGTCCCTGCTGGCCCTGGTCGTGGTCACCGGCTACACCTCGATCAACGCCTGTGTGAAGGCGGAACTGTTCCCGACAGGGGTGCGCGCCCTGGGCGTCGCCCTGCCGTACGCCCTCGCCAACGCGCTCTTCGGCGGCACGGCGGAATACGTGGCGCTGTGGTTCAAGAGCTCGGGCGCCGAGTCCGGCTTCTACTGGTACGTGGCGGGTTGTTCGGCCGTGTCCCTTGTGGTCTACCTCACCATGCGGGAGACCCGGGACCTCGATCTGACACGGATCAAGGCGTCCGAGCCGTCCGCCGCGACGACCGCATCCTGAGACGGCGGTGAGCGCGGGGGCGGAATGTGCCAGACTGCCCCCGTGCTCTCGTTCGCCATGATGATTGGCAGCAGGCGCGCCGGTCCGCAGTGACCGCTTCGTACGACCAGGTACGGGCGGCCACCGTCGTCCTCGACCCGCGCGCAGACCTCTCGCACCCGCGAGAGGTTTTTCGTTTTCCTGGCCCACCTGCAGCCGGGAGGCCCGCGCGAGGGACCATGGGGGGACGGTGGAACCGGTCATTCCGGTAGACCGAGATCCAAAACAGGAGCCTTGAGACCATGACGGAAACCAGTGAGCTCGACGACTCGTTCCACGTCTTCGACACGACGCTGCGCGACGGTGCGCAGCGTGAGGGCATCAACCTCACCGTGGCGGACAAGCTGGCCATCGCACGGCACCTGGACGACTTCGGCGTGGGCTTCATCGAGGGCGGCTGGCCCGGCGCCAACCCGCGCGACACTGAGTTCTTCGCCCGGGCCCAGCAGGAGATCGCGTTCCGGCACGCCCAGCTCGTCGCCTTCGGCGCGACGCGCCGGGCAGGCGGCAAGGCGGCAGAGGATCCGCAGGTCAAGGCGCTGCTGGAGTCGGGCGCGCAAGTGATCACCCTGGTTGCCAAGTCGCACGACCGTCACGTGGAACTGGCCCTGCGTACGACGCTCGACGAGAACCTGGAGATGATCCGCGACACGGTCTCCCATCTGCGGGCCGAGGGCCGCCGGGTCTTCGTCGACTGCGAGCACTTCTTCGACGGCTACCGGGCCGACCCGCAGTACGCGAAGGCCGTGGTCCGTGCCGCGTCGGAGGCGGGCGCGGACGTGGTCATCCTCTGCGACACCAACGGCGGCATGCTGCCGGCACAGGTCCAGGCGGTGGTGGCGACGGTCCTGGCGGACACCGGAGCCCGGCTCGGCATCCATGCCCAGGACGACACGGGATGCGCGGTCGCGAACACCCTCGCCGCCGTCGACGCCGGCGCCACTCATGTGCAGTGCACGGCGAACGGGTACGGCGAGCGGGTGGGCAACGCGAACCTGTTCCCGGTGGTGGCGGCCCTGGAGCTGAAGTACGGCAGGAAGGTGCTGCCCGAGGGCAGGCTGCGCGAGATGACCCGTATCTCGCACGCGATCGCGGAGGTGGTCAACCTCACGCCCTCCACGCATCAGCCGTACGTGGGCGTCTCGGCCTTCGCGCACAAGGCTGGCCTGCACGCGTCCGCGATCAAGGTGGACCCGGACCTGTACCAGCACATCGACCCCGAGCGCGTCGGCAACACCATGCGGATGCTGGTCTCCGACATGGCGGGCCGCGCGTCGGTGGAGCTCAAGGGCAAGGAACTGGGCGTGGATCTGGGGGGCGACCGGGAGCTGGTCGGCCGGGTCGTGGAGCGCGTGAAGGAACGCGAGCTCCAGGGCTACACGTACGAGGCGGCCGACGCGAGCTTCGAGCTCCTCCTGCGCGAGGAGGTGGCCGGCAGGCCGCTGCGCTACTTCCGCACGGAGTCCTGGCGGGCCATCGTCGAGGACCGCCCCGACGGCACCCACGCCAACGAGGCCACGGTCAAGCTCTGGGCCAAGGCCGAACGAATCGTCGCGACGGCGGAGGGCAACGGCCCCGTCAACGCCCTGGACCGCGCCCTCAGGGTCGCCCTGGAGAAGATCTACCCCGAGCTCGCCGCCCTCGACCTGGTCGACTACAAGGTCCGCATCCTGGAGGGCAAGCACGGCACCCAGTCCACGACCCGTGTGCTCATCTCCACGTCGGACGGCACCGGTGAGTGGTCCACGGTCGGCGTGGCGGACAACGTGATCGCCGCGTCGTGGCAGGCGCTGGAGGACGCCTACGCGTACGGCCTGCTGCGGGCGGGAGTGGTACCGGCGGAGTAGCCCCTCGGACGGGTTCGGGGCTGAAGGGTGCGGGCGGCACCCTTCAGCCCCGCTCGGGCTACTGCAACCGCCACTTCTGGTTCGCCGCGCCCGTGCACGACCAGATCTGCGCCCGTGCCCCGTTCGCCGACGAGTTGTCGGTCACGTCGAGGCACTTGTCCGCCGCGATGTTGACCACGTCACCCGTCGCGGAGTTGTACGACCACCGCTGTGCTCCCGTGCCGTTGCAGTCGTACAGCTGCACCTTCGCGCCGTTCGCCGTCGAGCCTCCCGATACGTCCAGGCACTTCCCCAGCGCCTGGACGGACCCGTCGGTCTTCACCGTCCACCGCTGGGCACTCGTGCCGTTGCAGTCGTACAGCTGTACCGCCGTCCCGTTCGCCGACGAGGCGCCCGCCACGTCCAGGCACTTGCCCGCGAGCCCCACGAACGCCCCAGTCCGGTCACCACCGCCGGACTGGGTGCCCGACCAGGTGAACGTCGCCGACGTCTTGCCCGGCAGCGAGTACGTCGCGTGCTGCGAACCCCAGTTGATCGTCACCGTCTTCGCGGAGGTCGCGTCGTTGTAGGCGATCAGCGCCTTCGAGCCGTCCGGGTTCCGCCACGCCACGTTCGGCACCGCCGAGCTCGCCGTCGACGCGATGCGCTGCGCGCCCGGCCGGACGAACTTCGTCAGGTGGCCCATCGTGTAGTACTCGATCGTGTAGTCGACCGTCCCGCTCGCACCGTCCCCGTTGTGGACCGTGATCAGCCCGGTGCAGGTACCGCAACCTCCGTTGTGCGGCCCCCTGTTCTGGTCCACCGCCAGTGACCACTTCGTCACGGACTTCGCCCAGTTCCGCGTGTAGTCGACGATGTTGAGCATGTCCTCGCGCTGCTGGTTGGCGATCCAGGTGCCGCCGGAGTGCTCCGTGCCGAACGCGTCCAGCTGCGGGTACTGGTTGTGCACGGTCGTCTGCTTCGTGACGTCACCGCCGTACCCGTGCCAGGCGATGCCGCCGAAGTTCGGGTGGGAGCGGATCGCCGCGTCGTTCACCGTCTGCGCCGCGTAGCCGTCGTAGGTGTCCCAGTTCCAGTCGTGCGCCAGGACCTTGGTCGGCAGACCCGCCGCCTGGAGTTTGGGCAGCAGCTCGTTCTTCGTGAAGTACGCGAGCCCGGACGCGTTCCAGCTCATCGACGGGTAGCCCGAGCAGCACGTCGGCTCGTTCTGGGCCGTGACGTAGGAGACGGGGACGCCCTGGTCGCGGTAGGCCTGGAGGTACTTCACGAAGTACGAGGCGTAGGCCCCGTAGTCCTCGGCCTTCAGCCAGCCCCCGTTGAGCTGGCCGCTGTCCTTCATCCAGGCGGGCGCCGTCCACGGGCTGGCCATCACCGTGAGCGAGGGGTTGAACTGCAGCGCCTGCTTGGTCAACGGCACCACGTCGGCCAGGTCGTGCTCGACGGAGAACTTCGTCAGGTTCGGGTCCGTCTGGCCGCCCGGGACGTCGTCGTAGGTGTATCCGAAGCGCGCCAGGTCGGAGGCGCCCATCGGATTGCGCAGAAACGACAACCCGATGCCCTCCGACGGCGAGAACAGCTTCCGCATGGTCGCGTCCCGCGTCGCCTGCGAGAGCGCCCCGCTGCTGTTCATCAACCACGCCGCGGTGTCCGTGAAGGACGCCCCGCCGCCGGTGAACATCTGGTACCGGGTGTTCTCGTCGACCGTGATGTTCTCGCCGCCACCGCCGGTGCCCGACTGGAAGGCGAACGGGGTCTGTGCCTGCAACCCGCGTACGACATGGCGTCCGCCGGAGTCGTCGGTCGTGGTGAGCCAAGCCGTGATCTGTTCCCCGGCGGCATGCGCCGGCGCGGTGCCCGCAGCGGTCAGTCCGGCGGTGGTCAGCAGTCCGGCGAGGAGCACGTGAACCGCGCGCAGGGGTGTTCTCATGGTGCGCCGCCCTTCTGGGGGTGGGGGATGGGAGGCGTGCGAGGCGTGAGTAAATGACGGCACCGTAGCGTCGTCAAGAGGGCGTGCGTTCAGTTTCCGAAGGAACAACGGGCCTGATTCCGGAGGGACTTGGGTCTGTACCTGTTCTGGTGTGAAGTCTTGACGGCTTCCTGGTGCGCCAGTTAACTCACGCCGTGATCTAAGTCGTAAGCTCACGTTCGTGGACTACGAGAGCCAAGGGGAAAGGTCCATGCGAAGAACCGCCCTGCTCGCCTCCGCCGCCCTGCTCACCGCCCTGCTCCCGCTGACCGCCGCCGGTTCCGCGTCCGGCGCGGACGACCCCGCGCCCGTCCCGGTCGACCGCTTCGAAGGGGAGGTGCCGTTCGCGAAGCAGCCCGCCGACGGCATCTTCACCTGGGGCGGTGACAGCGACGACCCGCCCGCCCTGCAACTCACCGATCGCACGGACGCCCCCGAGGGCGCCAAGGTCCTCACCGGCACCTACGAGATCAGCGGTTACGGCGGCTTCACCCACGACTTCGCCGCCGATCAGCCCGCCCACGACTGGTCCGCCCGCAAGGGCATCCGCTTCTGGTGGGACGGTCAGAACAACGGCAAGAAGATCGCCTTCGAGATCAAGGACGGTGGCGCGAACGGCGAGGCCTCCGAGCTGTGGACCACCTCGTTCACCGACGACTTCACCGGCTGGAAGCAGATCGAGATCCCGTTCGCCGACTTCATCTATCGCACGGACTACCAGCCCGTCGGCGGTATCGACCACGTCCTCGGACTGACCCAGATGTGGGGGTACGCCGTCACGCTCCCCGTCGGCGTCAAGGGGCAGTTCGCCATGGACGACGTGGAGTTGTACGGCAAGGCGGACCAGTCCCTGCGGGCCTCGGTCACCACCGACGCCGGCGTCTACCCGGTCGGCGAGGGCGGCACGGCCACCGTCAAGGTCACCGTCGCCACCACTGGCTCCGCCCCGATCGACGACCCGGTCACCGTCACCTACGAGACGGCCGGCGGTACCGCCGAGCCCGGCAAGGACTACACCCCGGTCTCCGGCACCCTCACCTTCCCCGCCGGCACGGCCTCCGGCGCCGTGCAGACCATCCAGGTCCCGACCCTCAAGGACGGGTCCGCCGAGTCCGCGGAGACGATCCCCCTCAAGCTCACGGTGACCGGCGCCAAGGCCCCCGCCGAGACCCCGCAGATCGTCGTCGACGCCCACGGACTGCCGTACCTGAACGCCAAGTTGCCCGTGAAGAAGCGGGTCGCCGACCTACTCGGCCGTATGTCGCTGCAGGAGAAGGCCGGCCAGATGACCCAGGCCGAGCGCGGCGCCATGTCCCGCCCGGGCGACATCGCCGACTACGACCTCGGCTCGCTCCTGTCCGGCGGCGGCTCCACGCCCACGCCCAACACCCCTGCGGCCTGGGCGAAGATGGTCGACGGCTTCCAGCTCCGGGCCCAGGCCACCCGCTTTCAGATCCCGCTGATCTACGGCGTCGACGCGGTTCACGGCCACAACAACCTGGCCGGCGCCACCGTCATGCCGCACAACATCGGCATCGGCGCCACCCGGGATCCCGGGCTCGCCGAGAAGGCCGGCGCGGTGACGGCCGCCGAGGTCCGGGCGACCGGCATCCCCTGGGACTTCGCGCCCTGTCTGTGCGTGAGCCGTGACGAACGCTGGGGCCGCTCCTACGAGTCCTTCGGCGAGGACCCGGCCCTCGTCCAGTCCATGGAGACCGTCATCCAAGGCCTCCAGGGCCGCGCGAACGGCAAGGACCTGAGCCGGGGCGACAAGGTCCTCGCCACCGCCAAGCACTTCGTCGGCGACGGCGGCACCGCGTACGGCTCCTCGACCACCGGGAAGTACACCGTCGACCAGGGCGTCACCACGGTCACCCGGCAGCAGCTGGAGGCCATCCACCTGGCACCGTTCGGCACGGCCGTCGACCGGGGCATCGGCACCGTCATGCCGTCGTACTCGTCGCTCGACATCATCGGCGACGGGCAGGGCCCGGTGAAGATGCACGCCCGCGCGGACATGATCAACGGTGTCCTCAAGGACCGCATGGGCTTCGACGGCTTCGTCATCAGTGACTGGAACGCCATCGACCAGCTCCCCGGCGACTACCCGGCCCACGTGCGTACGTCCGTGAACGCGGGCGTCGACATGATGATGGTGCCGTACGCCTACAAGGACTTCACCGCCACGCTCATCGACGAGGTGACGGCAGGCCGGATCGGCGAGCGGCGGATCGACGACGCCGTCTCCCGGATCCTGACCCAGAAGTTCCGGCTGGGCCTGTTCGAGCACCCCTACGCCGACACGAGCGGCGCAGCCGCGATCGGCTCGGCGGCGCACCGGGCGGTGGCCCGCCAGGCCGCCGCCGAGTCGCAGGTGCTGCTGAAGAACAGCGGCGGGCTGCTGCCGCTGAAGAAGAGCGAGAAGGTGTACGTCGCCGGGTCCAACGCCGACGACATCGGCAACCAGACCGGTGGCTGGACCCTCACCTGGCAGGGCTCCTCCGGGAACATCACCAAGGGCACGACCGTCCTCCAGGGCATGCGCGAGGCCGGCGGGAACGTCACCTACTCCAAGGACGCCTCCGCGCCGATCGACGGCTACGACGTGGGTGTGGTCGTCGTCGGCGAGACCCCGTACGCCGAGGGTGTCGGTGACGTCGGCAACGGACACGATCTCCAGCTGTCCGCCGCCGACAAGGCCGCCGTGGACAAGGTGTGCGCGGCCATGAAGTGCGCGGTGCTGATCGTCTCCGGCCGGCCCCAGTTGATCGGCGACCGGCTCGACGGGATCGACGCGCTGGTCGCCTCCTGGCTCCCCGGCACCGAGGGCGAGGGCGTCGCCGACGTCCTGTACGGCGCGCGGCCCTTCACCGGGCAGCTCCCCGTCACCTGGCCCCGGTCGCAGGAACAGCTGCCGATCAACGTGGGCGACACCTCGTACGACCCGCAGTTCCCCTACGGCTGGGGTCTGACCACGCTCACCAAGGTTCCGGACGGCGGCGTGGCGTCCCTGAAGGCGCTGGAGCGGGCGGCGGCCGTGGCCGAGCGGGCGGGCTCCGCGTCGGCGGGCCGTGACATCGTCACCAAGGCCCGGCTGCTCGTGCAGCAGAAGGCGGGATCCGCGCTCACGGCGGCGGCCTCCGCACCGTTCGCGGACGCCGACCATCTGCTGCTCACGGGGAAGTACGCGGCGGCGGTGGCGAAGCTGACGCAGGCGTACCGAGCGGTGGCCTGACCTGTCCGGGCGGGGGCGGTGCACTCCGGCACCGCCCCCGCCCGGCTGACCTGTTCCGGCCGCCTTCGGGTAGCGTCGAAGTATGAAGGTGGTACTGGTCAAAGGGCTCGTCGTACCGCTGGTCGCCCTGCTCATGGCGGCCCTGGCGGTGTTGTACGCGGGTGTGCCGCGCGCGCAGGCGGCGACGGACGTCTCGACCGTCGCCACGGCGCTGCGCACGGGACCGGTCTACGTCGATCCGGCGGCCTCCGGACAGCTGTCCACCCGGGACGCCGACGCCCTGGCGAAGAAGATCGTGGACGCCGGCAAACCGGTCTTCGTGGCCGTCCTGCCCGCCGGCTACCCCACGCAGAACCTTTTCGCCGACCTTCGCACGGCAACCGGCATCACCGGCCTGTATGCGATCCGCCTCGGCGACCGCTTCGACGCCCGGGCCGACTCCTCGGTGCTGCCCCGCACCGCCGTGCAGAACCTGGTCACCAGCGTGCAGGGCGAGTCCGCCAAGGCTCAGCTCGACGACTTCACCGACCGCGCGCTCGCCAACGTCCGCGGGCACGCCCCATCGACCTGGGGCGGCTCGGGCCGTGACAGCGGGGTCTCGTCCACGGCGCTGATCACGGTGGCCGTGGTGCTCGTCGCCGGAGCCACAGGGGCCTATGCGCTGGTGCGACGCAACCGGCGCCGTCATGCGGAGGAGCAGCGGGCCGCACTGGACAAGCTGCGGGTCGTGGTCGACGAGGACATCACCGCCTTCGGTGAGGAGTTGGACCGCCTCGACTTCCAACCGGGGGAGCCGGGCGCGAACGACGCGATGCGCGAGGACTACGAGCGGGCACTGAACGCGTACGACCAGGCGAAGTCCGCCATGGCCGCGGCGCAGCGCCCGGAGGACGTGAAGGCCGTCACCCAGGCACTGGAGGACGGCCGCTTCTCGCTGGCGCTGCTCGCCGCCCGCCGCGAGGGCCGTCCGCTGCCCGAGCGCCGGCCGCCCTGCTTCTTCGACCCACGCCACGGTCCGTCCGTCGCCGACGCGACCTGGACGCCCGCGGGCGGCGCCCCGCGCGAGGTCCCGGTCTGCGCCGCGGACCGGGCCCGGCTGGCCGACGGCCGCGACCCCGCGATCCGCGAGGTGGACACGGAGTACGGCCGCCGCCCGTACTGGGACGCGGGCCCCGCCTACGGCCCCTGGGCAGGCGGCTACTTCGGCGGCGGCATCCTGCCCGGGCTGCTGGTCGGCACGCTCCTGGGCAGCATGATGGCCACGCCGTCGTACGCGGCCGACTACGGCGCGGGCTACGGCGACTTCGGCGGCTACGCGGGAGGAGACGTCTCCGGAGCGGACTTCGCCCCCGGAGACTTCGGCGGCGGCTTCGGCGACGGCGGATCAGGGGACTTCGGCGGCGGGGACTTCGGCGGCGATTTCTGAACCGGCCGGGGGTTCACGCCCGGCCGCCGGGGAGATCCACGTGCGCGAGCCGCTCCATGAGCGCGCTCGCCGGTGTGAGCACCCCGCGCCCGGTCTCGCTGAATGAGGCGAGGGCCGCGGCCGGCCAGGCGTCGCGCTCGGCCATGTCCCGCTCCAGCGCCCGGCGGCCCTGCTCGGTGAGCGTCGGCACGGACTGACGCCGGTCGACCGTGCCCGGCCGGTGTGCGACCAGCCCCTCGGCCTCCAGTTCGGCGAAGACCCGGGTCAGCGATTGCGGACGATGCCGCTCGGCCGCGGCGATCTCGCCCGACGTCGCATGCCACGCGAACGACGACGGCCCGCCCTCCGGTCGCGCGGCGACGGAGGACGGGCGGCGTTCGGCCGGTCGCCCGGAAGGAGGCGCGCGGCGGGGTCGGCGGGTGTTACGCCTGCTTGATGGCCGAGATGTCGAAGACCAGCTTGATCTTGTCCGAGACCAGCACACCACCGGTCTCCAGGGCCGCGTTCCAGGTCAGGCCCCACTCCGAGCGCAGGATCTCCGCCTTGCCCTCGAAGCCGACACGCTCGTTGCCGAACGGGTCCTTCGCGACGCCGTTGAACTCCAGGTTGATGGTGAGCGGCTTGGTCGTGCCGAGGATCGTGAGGTCACCGGTGATCCGGTAGTCGTCGCCGCCCAGCGCCTCGGCCTTGGTGGAGCGGAACGTCATCTTGGGGTGCTCTTCGGTGTTGAAGAAGTCGGAGCTCTTGAGGTGGCCGTTGCGGTCGGCCGAGCCCGTCTCGATGCTGTCCATCGTGACGTCGATGGAGGCGGTGGACTTCGACGGGTCGGAGCCGTCCAGGTACAGCGTGCCCTCGAACTCCTGGAAGCCGCCCTTGACGTTCGTGACCATGGCGTGGCGGGCCACGAAGCCGATCGTGGTGTGGGACGGGTCCACCGTGTACGTGCCGGTCAGCGCGGCGAGCTCCGGGTTCGTCGCGGCGGGGGCGCTGGTGGTGTCGGTGTTCTTGCGGCCGAAGATGCCCATGACATGCTCCTTGGGGACGGGTAGGTCAGCGATCTCGAAGATGTTCAATCTTCAACGATGTTAACGCGGTCGACCGTAGACCTATTCCATTCAAGTTTCAAACATTATCCCGCGTGTGTCGCGCGCGTCACGCTGTTCGGCGGTCCCTGCGCGAGGATGCCGACCCGTCACGCCCGGCCGTCGCGCGTTCGTCGTCGCGGCCCCGACGGCACGACCACCGGCCGGGACGTCGGCCGGCGGTCCGCCGCGACGAAACCCCGGACCACGCCGACGAGTTCGGCGCCCTCCAGGTCCGCCGGCTCGCGGTCAGCCTCCGTACGGGGGCGACCGTACGGCCGGGGCCCGCGCCTCTTGTCCCGCCCGCACCGGCGGCCTCGGCCGCGCTCTCCCCGCGATCGCGGCTCCGGCGCTCGGCTTCCTCCGGCAACGCTACGCCTTCGGGCGATCCCGACGGCAGGTCCGAAGCCTCACCGCCCGTGGACGACGTGCAGGGTCTGTGGCCAGGTCCAGGTGCCCTGGGCCCGCCGGCGGAGAGGTTCCGGCGGACCGGTACCGTGAACGGACGCAACGCGTCGGCCCCGGTGGGAGTGCTCCTGGTCCGCATCGCGCCGGTCCATACGAGCGAGTCACCTCTTCGGGCGAACCCGGGAAGATCGTTCGTGGCCGCTCGGCGCGGGCGTCGCAGGCGCCGGTCCGACCGTCGAAGTCGGGTCGGACGCGCCGCCGTTCGGGGCTCGGTGTCACCCCGGGGATGGCATGTGCGACCTCTCGATGTGAGGTGGCTCTCGAGTGAGCGCTTTGTGAGACCCCCACAACGCCCAATCCCCCCAAACAGTCAGATGGGCTGCATCCGGTTCGGATTCTGTTCAGTGGTACCAGGAAAACGGGCCGGAGACTGTACGGAGTCGACGGCCCTCTTTGCTTGGTGGACTTCGTAAGGTCGCTACATGACCGTTTTGGACGAGGCTGTAGATTCCGGGAGCGAGCCCACGGATGCGCGCGGGCGGGTCGCCGAGCTGCACGAGATCCGTGCGCACGCGCTGGCCGGGCCCAGCGAGAAGGCCACCGAGGCGCAGCACGCCAAGGGCAAGCTGACCGCCCGGGAGCGTGTCGAACTGCTCCTGGACCCGGGCTCCTTCCAGGAGGTCGAGCAGCTGCGCCGGCACCGGGCGACCGGGTTCGGTCTGGAGACCAAGAAGCCGTACACCGACGGTGTGGTCACCGGCTGGGGCACGGTGGAGGGTCGGACGGTCTTCGTCTACGCCCATGACTTCCGTGTCTTCGGTGGTGCGCTGGGCGAGGCCCACGCCACGAAGATCCACAAGATCATGGACATGGCCATCGCGGCCGGTGCGCCGCTGGTCTCCCTGAACGACGGTGCGGGCGCCCGCATCCAGGAGGGTGTCTCGGCGCTGGCGGGCTACGGCGGCATCTTCCAGCGCAACACCCGGGCATCCGGTGTCATCCCGCAGATCAGCGTGATGCTGGGCCCGTGCGCGGGCGGCGCGGCCTACAGTCCGGCTCTCACGGACTTCGTGTTCATGGTCCGCGAGACGTCGCAGATGTTCATCACCGGCCCCGACGTGGTCAAGGCCGTGACGGGTGAGGAGATCTCCCAGAACGGGCTGGGCGGGGCGGATGTGCACGCCGAGACCTCCGGCGTCTGCCACTTCGCTTACGACGACGAGGAGACGTGCCTCGCCGAGGTGCGCTACCTGCTGTCGTTGCTGCCGCAGAACAACCGGGAGAACCCGCCGCGGGTGGAGAGCGCGGACGCGGTGGACCGACGCAGCGAGGTGCTGCTGGACCTGGTACCGGCGGACGGCAACCGGCCGTACGACATGGCCAAGGTGATCGAGGAGATCGTCGACGACGGCGAGTACCTCGAGATCCACGAGCGCTGGGCGCGCAACATCATCTGCGCGCTGGCCCGGCTCGACGGTCAGGTGGTGGGCATCATCGCCAACCAGCCGGGGACCCTGGCCGGGGTGCTGGACATCGAAGCATCGGAGAAGGCTGCGCGCTTTGTCCAGATGTGTGACGCCTTCAATATCCCGTTGGTGACGTTCCTGGACGTTCCCGGGTTCCTGCCCGGTGTCGACCAGGAGCACGGCGGGATCATCCGTCACGGCGCGAAGCTGCTGTACGCCTACTGCAACGCGACCGTGCCGCGGATCTCGCTGATCCTGCGCAAGGCGTACGGAGGTGCCTACATCGTGATGGACAGCCAGTCCATCGGGGCGGACCTCACCTACGCCTGGCCCACGAACGAGATCGCCGTGATGGGCGCGGAGGGCGCGGCAAATGTGATCTTCCGTCGTCAGATCGCGGGCGCGGAGGACCCGGAGGCCATGCGGGCGCGGATGGTCAAGGAGTACAAGTCCGAGCTGATGCACCCGTACTACGCGGCCGAACGTGGCCTCGTGGACGACGTGATCGACCCCGCCGAGACGCGCGAGGTCCTGATCAAGTCGCTGGCGATGCTGCAGTCCAAGCATGCGGACCTGCCCTCCCGCAAGCACGGCAACCCCCCGCAGTAACCCAGCGGACCCAACGCGGCAACCCCGCGGACCTCTCTCTCCCGGAGACTGACACCCATGGACATCCCTGATATTCGCGTCGAGAAGGGCCACGCCGAGCCCGAGGAAGTGGCCGCCATCACGGCCATACTGCTGGCCCGTGCGGCCGCCCAGTCGTCCACGCCGGCCCAGGCCCATTGCGGCCGCGCCAAGGCCGGCTGGCGCCGTCTGGAGCGCGAGCCGGGCTTCCGGGTACCGCACAGCTGGCACGGCTAGGCCGCGCGCTTCCCAGCCCCTTCTCGAAGGGCCCCACCGTCTCGGAGGGGCCCTTCTTGGTGTGCGGGTGCTGCGACGGTGCGGACACAAAGAAATCCCCGCGCCCCAGAAGGGGCGCGGGGAACCACGTGAACAGCCACCTGTGGCCTGCGGTCGGCGTACTTCCCGGGCCTCGGCTGTCCGTTGTCGCCCGCCTAGCGCAACCGGGCCATCAGC
>NZ_JAYWVC010000740.1:0-578 GCF_036281785.1 Streptomyces chiangmaiensis
AGCAGGAGGGCGGCGGCCCGGACGTCTTCGCCCACTACTCCAACATTGCCGCTCAGGGCTTCCGCGAACTGCAAGAGGGCCAGCACGTGGAGTTCGACGTCGCCCAAGGCCAAAAGGGCCCCCAGGCGGAGAACATCCGCGTCATCTGACCCAACTCCCCCAACAGGCCCGGCGCCCTGGACGGATGCTGTTGGTTAAGTCGGGCCTGTGCGTGACGTCGGCTCTCAAGACATGGTTGTGGTCTTGGGAGCCGACGTTGTCGTATGGGGAGGGTGTCGATGTCGATGCGGCCGGGTGGGCCTGGTGAGGTGCCGGCGGAGACGGTGCGGGTGGCGAGAGCAGCGTTCCCGAAGAGAAGTCTGGCGATCCGGATGCGGGATGAGCTGGGTGTTCTGTTCAGCGATGAGCAGTTCTCGGACTTGTTCCCGTCCCGGGGGAAGCCGGCGTGGTCGCCGGGACGTCTGGCGATGGTGCTGGTGTTGCAGTTCGTGGAAGGGCTGACCGACGGACAGGCCGCTGAGGCGGTGCGGGCCCGGATCGTGTGGGGCTCGGAACGTCATGGCCGCAGGTCAAACGGT
>NZ_JAYWVC010000741.1:0-577 GCF_036281785.1 Streptomyces chiangmaiensis
TCCGGTGGCGATCGGCCAGCCGTGTTCCAGGGCGGTGTCGTAGCGCAGGTACTCGGCCTTGCCGGTCAGGTAGTTCACGGCCTCGTCGATGCCCTTGCGATGGGCGTCACGCAGTCCGGCAGCGCGGGCGGCTGCATCGAGTGCGGTGGCGGTCTGCTGCACGCCGCCGCCCAGCAGGACGCGGGCGTGGCGGGCGACCCAGCTCTCGGCACAGGCGTCGCCGCTGTCGTGCAGGCACCAGGCTGCTCGCCATAGATATTCGAGCACGTGGATCAGGTCGACGATGATGTGGACGTCCACGCCGCGCTGCTGTGCTTCGGCCTTGATGAGGTCGATCTGATGGCGGGCCCCGTCGACCAGGACGACCCACGGGCGGCGGTGGCCGGGGTCGCGGTGCTCTGCCTGGTCGAACAGGGCGGCCACGATCTGCGCGGCGGTGTCGTTCACCGAGCCGCACAGCCACTTCGACCGGGCTTTCGGCCCCTGGCGGCGCTCGGGCGCCGCGCCGTGGACGGCGTCGTCGTGCCGGTCGGGGTCGGTGATGATGTCGTCGACCGTACGTGGCGCGGGTTCGGCG
>NZ_JAYWVC010000742.1:0-575 GCF_036281785.1 Streptomyces chiangmaiensis
CGGCCCGCTGGCCGTGATCGATGGGATCGGTCGCGGCCGTCCCGTCGGCACCTGTGAGGCTGTGGCTGGGTCCTGCCCGGCAGGTGTTCGGCCGGTAGGGCCCGTGGCGTGGGCCAGGGTGCCTGGCTGGTCAGTCGGCCAGGGCGGCGAGCCCGGCGGTCCCGGCGTGTCGGAAGATCTTGCGGAGGTTGTGGCAGGCGGCCAGCAGTTGCCACTCGCCGCGGGCTCCGTCCTCGCCGCGCAGGAGGAGCTGACGGCCGTTCTGGCAGGTCATGACCTGACCGAAGACGGGTTCGACGATGGCCTTGCGGCGGCTGTAGGCGGCCTTGCCGGGCTTGGTCCGCAGCTTGCGGGCCATGCGCTCCTTGAGGGTGGCGTCCTTGGGGATGCGTCCGCGGGGTGCGGGCGGGACCTGCTCGTCGTGGGCCAGGCGGCCGGTGGCCATGAACGTGTCGGTGCCGCAGGCGAGTTGGCGCTCTCGCGCGGCCTCAAGGTTGGTCTCGGAACAGCAGCCAGCGTCGACCAGGGCCTGCTTGGGGTGGACGCCGGTGTTCGCCGCGGACTGGTCGAGCATC
>NZ_JAYWVC010000743.1:0-572 GCF_036281785.1 Streptomyces chiangmaiensis
CAGTTATGCGGGAACCGCCGACGGAGGTGTCGGCGCACGGTTCCCGGTTTCCTGCTGCCTTTCGGCGACCGGCCTTCGCTTGTTGGGTCTTCCTGCGCCCGCTGGAGAGTTGGGCCGTCCTTGCGGTTGGCTTACCAGGCCAGAACTGCGTTGCCTGGACTCCATCGGGGTTGTCACGTTCCGCATGAGAGAGATGCTGCCGGGGAGGGCGCCCTCTGCACCCCGGGGACGGCGGTGCACTCCCGACGGGTCAAGTATCTCCAGTCGGCGCCTGCCGCTTTCCAATGGCCAGTCCCTATCTCCCGCTGAAACAATCCATCGGCGAGAGTGATCATGACGAGGCATCGTCACGGGTTCATTCGCATTCACCCGTCCGGCATTTCCCAGCCTGTAACCCCCGGATGGAACGAGGATCCTTGGGCATTTCCTCAGGCTTCGCACCCCGCGATTACTCACGACGCACGCTGAGGCGGGAACGAGCCCTGTGCACTGGCTCGGGTCCTACACCTTCGACATCAGTCGAACCTCCTTGGTGATTACCACTCTTCTCAAGCGACTTCGTGTCGCACGAC
>NZ_JAYWVC010000744.1:0-569 GCF_036281785.1 Streptomyces chiangmaiensis
TGTGTCATTGAAACCCCGCCCAAAGCCGCTCCGTAAGTTGTGGAGGGGTATGCGACCAGTGGTGGCCGCCGATCTCCGGGCGGCAGCGCCACGGCAAGATCAAGCACCTCGTAGGGCCGACCGCGGCGACAGCCGGTGAAACGTCGCGGCGACAGCCGGCCGCAGAGAACGCTCGCGTCCTGGGCTGCCGCACACATGCCGTCCACTTGTGCGCCTCCCTCGCAGCCCGTCAGCGGGCTTTCATGACCGAACTGGTACCAGCCACGGCTGCGACGTTGTCACAGGGCAAAGCACTATCCGGTCTATTGCCCAGTAAGAGGCGAATTTACCTCTATGCGTTACGTCGCCTATTCCCAGCCACCCGAGGCCACTTGATGACTAAAACCACGATCAGCACCGAATGCGTAACACTCGGTAGGCAGATACACGCATCTGACATGTCCGACACGGCTTTTGCGCTGCTCGATGAGCGGGGGACGGTCCTCGCGTGGACGCAGGCCGCGCAGCACCTTGTCGGCTACTCCGCCAGGGAGGTGGTGGGCCGGTCTGCCGCGATGCCCAGCCCGAGC
>NZ_JAYWVC010000745.1:0-569 GCF_036281785.1 Streptomyces chiangmaiensis
CACCCTGGCCCTCCCGGAACGGCGTCCTCCTGGCCTTTGCGAGGGAAGGAGCAGGCCGTGGATGTCATGCATGAACGCTGCGCGGGGATGGACATCAGCAAGAAGGACGCGAAGGTGTGCGTCCGCACCCCAAGTACCCGGCGGCGGGGGTCTTTCACGACCGAGACCACGACCTGGGGCGCCACCACGAATGCGGTCCTCGCCCTGCGCGACCACCTGCTCGCCGCACGGGTGACGCTCGTGGTGATCGAGGCGACGTCGGACTACTGGAAGCCGTATTACTACGTGCTGGCCGACGAGTTGAACGTGATCCTGGTCAACGCGCGGCAGGTCAAGAACCTGCCCGGCCGGAAGACGGACGTCTCGGATGCGGCCTGGCTGGCCCAGCTCGGCGCCCACGGCCTGGTGCGGCCCTCGTTCGTCCCGCCGGAGCCAGTGCGGGAGCTGCGGGACCTGACCCGTGCCCGCACGACCACTACCCGGGAACGCTCCCGGGCGGTCCAGCGGCTGGAGAAACTCCTGGAGGACACCGGCATCAAGCTCTCCGCGGTCGCCACTGACATCATGGG
>NZ_JAYWVC010000746.1:0-565 GCF_036281785.1 Streptomyces chiangmaiensis
GTCGGAGAGCGAGATCCGGCGGATCGTGCTCGAGAAGATGGACATGGTCGGGCTGCTCGGCGCCGAGGCCAAGCTGCCCGGCGAGATCTCCGGCGGTATGCGCAAACGCGCCGGGCTCGCCCGGGCGCTGGTCCTGGACCCGGAGATCATCCTCTTCGACGAGCCGGACTCCGGCCTCGACCCGGTGCGCGTCGCCTACCTCAACCAGCTCATCGTCGACCTCAACGCGCAGATCGACGCGACCTTCCTCATCGTCACCCACGACATCGCCTCCGCCCGCCAGGTCCCCGACAACATCGGGCTGCTGTTCCGGCGCGAGCTGGTGATGTTCGGGCCCCGCGAACAGCTGCTGACCAGCGACGAGCCCGTCGTCCGCCAGTTCCTCAACGGCCGGATGCAGGGGCCGATCGGCATGGCGGAGGAGAAGGACGCGGCCCAGGTCGAACAAGAACTCGCCCAGATCCAGGAACCCACCAAGACTCCCGGCAGCAGGCCCCTGACCCCCCGCCTGCTGCCGGGCCCCGGCATCACCCGACCGCCCCGCTGGGAGGCAATCGCGACACGG
>NZ_JAYWVC010000747.1:0-564 GCF_036281785.1 Streptomyces chiangmaiensis
TGCGGGTGTGCTCGCGCAGGGGGAAGGCGATGTTGTCGTACAGGTTCATCGAGCCGAACAGCGCGCCGTCCTGGAACAGCACGCCGAACAGCTTCCGCACCTCGTACAGATCGTGCTCACGCAGCTTGGTGATGTCCCGCCCGGCCACCGTGACCGAGCCGCGGTCCGGCTTGAGCAGGCCGACGAGCGTCTTGAGGAACACCGACTTGCCCGTCCCGGAGGGGCCGAGCATGACCGAGACCTCCCCGGCGGGCAGCGTCAGTGAGACGTCCTGCCAGATGACCTGGTGACCGAAGGACTTGGTCAGCCCCTCCACACAGATCTCGACACCCATCCGGTCCCGCCCTTCGTCCGTGCCCTCGCCCGTGAGTAGCTCCGACGACTGCTCTACGGGGAGGGGCGGGGCGTCCGTCGGGGCGGACCCGGATTTTTTCGGACGGGTTCGCGGGCCCTACGGCAGCTTCACGGGAGGCGTGCTCGGGGTGGGCACGAAGTGCGGGGCGGACGGTACGGGGTCAGGGGCCGGGACCGGCGGGACCGACGGCGGCGAGGGGACGGCTGACG
>NZ_JAYWVC010000748.1:0-557 GCF_036281785.1 Streptomyces chiangmaiensis
GAGCCCGAGTCGTTCGAGGGGGAGCCGGAGGACGGCGCGCCCCCGCATAAGGCCGGGCGGAGCGTGCTCACCGCGGTGCTGGGCGTCGCCCTCGTGGCGGCCCTGGTCGCGGCCACCGTACTCGGGTGGCAGTACCGGCAGGGGCGGCAGGCGGAGCAGGCCCGCGACGAGGCCCTCGCGGCCGCGCGGAAGGCGGCGCCCGTCGTGCTGTCGTACGACTACCGGCACCTGGACCGGGACTTCTCCCGGGCCCGCGCCCTGCTGACCGGGCGCTTCCGCGACCAGTACGGCAAGACCACGAAGGCGGTGGTCGCGCCGACCGCGACGAAGTACCACGGCGTGGTGAAGGCGAGCGTGGCCACACCCGCCGACGGCGGCGCCCCGGCGGTCTCCGTCGTGTCGGCCACACCGGACCGGGCCGTCGTCCTGCTCTTCGTCAACCAGGTCACCCAGAGCACCCAGGTCCCAGAGCCCCGGCTGGACCTGAACCGGGTGCGTATGACGCTCACCCGCACCTCCGACGGCTGGAAGGTGAGCGGCGTCGACGCCCTCTGACC
>NZ_JAYWVC010000749.1:0-557 GCF_036281785.1 Streptomyces chiangmaiensis
ATTCCAGCGACTGCGCAACACGCTGCGCGAATACTTCCCCGCCGCCCTGAACGCCTACGCAGACCTGGAACTGACCAGCACGGACGCATTGGAACTGCTGATCAAGGCGCCCGCACCCGCCGCGGCGGCGAAGCTGACCTGGCCCCAGATCACCGCAGTCCTCGCCCGGCACCATCGGCACAACCGGAGCGATGATCGCCCTGAACGAGCAGATAGCCGACCTGGAGGCGCATTTTCTCGCGCATCCGGACGCTGATATCTACCTCTCGATACCCGGCATCGGGGTGATCACCGGTGCCCGGGTGCTCGCCGAGTTCGGAGACGACCCCACCCGCTACGCGTCCTCGAAAGCCCGCAAGAACTACGCCGGCACCAGCCCCATCACCCGGGCCTCCGGCAAGAACCACACCGTCCAGGCTCGCTACGTGCCAACAACCGACTGGCCGACGCCCTGCAACGCCAGGCGTTCTCCGCCTTGAACGCCTCACCCGGGGCCCGCCGCTACTACGACAAGCAGCGCGCCCGCCAAGCCGCCTACAACCCCGCCCTCCGACAGG
>NZ_JAYWVC010000075.1:0-34348 GCF_036281785.1 Streptomyces chiangmaiensis
CCAAGGCCGCCACCCCGGCCAAGGCCGCGACCCCGGCCAAGGCCGCGACCCCGGCCAAGACCTACGCCAACAACCTGGACGGCTGGATCAGGGAGTCGCTTGCGGTCATGGCGAAGCACGGCATCCCGGGGTCCTACAACGGCATCTACCGCAACGTCATGCGTGAGTCCTCCGGCAACCCCAGGGCCATCAACCTGTGGGACTCCAACGCCGCCGCCGGCATACCCTCCAAGGGCCTGCTGCAGACGATCCAGCCCACGTTCAACGCGTACCACGTGCCCGGAACCTCGTGGGACATCTACGACCCGGTCGCCAACATCACCGCCGCGTGCAACTACGCGTACCACCGCTACGGCTCGATCGACAACGTCAACGGTCCCTACTGACACTCCTCCCGGTGCGCCTGACGGCGCCGTGAGGAACGACGAGGGGGTGGCCGGAGTCCGGCCACCCCCTCGCGTCATTTCACGGCTAAGGCTGCGGAGTGGCGTGCGGCGTGCACGTCACGTCGGAGCGGTCCGTCTTGCCGGTGAGCAGGTAGGTGTCCACCCGGCTGTTGATGCACGGGTTGACCAGACCGGTCACACCGTGGGAGCCCGCGCCCTTCTCGATGATCAGGCGAGAGCCCTTGAAACGCTGGTGCAGCTCGACCGCGCCCTCGAACGGTGTCGCGGCGTCGCGGGTGGACTGCACGATCAGCACGGTCGGCAGGCCCTTGCCGGTCTTCACGTTCAGCGGGGTCTGCTGCTTGACCGGCCACGTGGCGCACGGCAGGTTCAGCCATGCGTTGGCCCACGTCATGAACGGGTAGTCCTTGTTCAGCCGGGTGTTGTCCCGGTCCCACTTCTGCCAGCTCGTGGGCCACTTGGCGTCGGTGCACTCGACGGCCGTGTAGACCGAGTTGCCGTTCTCCGCGGCGATGTTGCCCGCCGTGTCCGAGAGGTCGGGCGCGGCCGCGTCCACGAGGGCCTGGGTGTCACCGGCGACATACTTGCTGAGGACGGTCGCGACCGGCACCCACGCGGAGTCGTAGTAAGGGGCGCTCTGGAAGAAGGAGATCAGCTCGGCCGGGCCGACGACGCCACCGATCGGTTGCTTCTTCGCCGTGGCGCGCAGGGTGAGCCACTTCGCCTGCACCGCGGCACGCGTGGTGCCGAGGTGGAAGGAGGCGTCGTTCGCCGCGACCCAGTCCTCCCAGTCCTTCCAGCGGCCCTCGAACGCCACGTCCTGGTCGAGGTTGGCCTCGTACCAGATCTTCTCGCGCGACGGGTTGACCACGCTGTCGACGACCATGCGGCGAAGGTGGCCCGGGAAAAGCGTGCCGTAGACGGCGCCTATGTACGTCCCGTAGGAGACGCCCAGGTAGTTGAGCTTCTTCTCCCCCAGCGCGGCACGGATGACGTCCAGGTCGCGCACGGTGTTGGGCGTGGTCATCTGCTGCAGCATCGCGCGGCCGCTGCGCTCGAGGCATCCCTCCGCGTACTCGCGGGCGAGCTTGCGCTGGGCGAGCTTGTCCGCCTCGGTGTCGGGGACCGGGTCCGCCTTGGGTGCCTTGACGAACTCCTGCGGGTCCGCGCACGAGATGGGCGCCGAGTGGCCGACACCGCGCGGGTCGAAGCCGACGAAGTCGTAGGCCTTCGACACGTTGGCCCAGATCGGGTTCTTGCTGGTCACCCGGGTGGGGAAGCGCAGCCCCGAGCCGCCGGGGCCGCCCGGGTTGTAGACGAGGGCGCCCTGGCGCTCCTCCTTGGTGCCCGTGTTCCCGATACGGTCGACGGCGAGCTTGATCTGCTTGCCGTCCGGGTGGGCGTAGTCGAGTGGAACGGTGACCCAACCGCACTGGATGGGTTTCGCCAGACCCCAGTCGGCCGGGCAGTCCTGCCAGTCGATCCCGGTCATGGCGGCGCGCTCCGCGGCGACCGCGGCCCCGCGCGCTTCCCGGTCCTGGCCGTGGCGCGTGTCGGCGGTGGCCGACGGTGCCACCACGGCGCCGGCTATCAGCGTCGCCGTGACGAGCGCCCCCGCGGAACCGAGCGCGGTGACGCGTCTCGTCGGTCTGATTCCCCTCAAGTGGGACCTCCCCCTCCAAGGTTGCCTATGGGTACGGGGATCCTTCCGGCTGTGAGGTCCCTGAGAACAGGGGGCGCTTGACTTTCTTTGCCAATCCGATAACCGGTACGTCACTCTCCGTTGAGCGGAGAGGCCCACTCGACTCAGGTCGCGCAACGCCTCGTCCAGGATGCGGCGCAGGCGCGGCGCGTCGGGCGCGACCGCGGTGACGAGCACGGCGGGTCCGGCCGGCGGGCACAACGCGGCACGCTCCCCGAGCGGCCGCGCCGCAATCGGCATGCGGCTGAACTCGAGGCGCGTCAGGATGAGTTGGCTGAGGGCCCGATGTCCGGTCAGCACGGTGGGCCCGTCCCGTCCACCGGGGCGCCGGGCCCTCAAGACCACCTCCTGGTCGAGCGGCGGCCACCCCTGCGGACGTACGGCGAGATGGCCGGCGAGCCGCCGGGCGCCGCCCGCCACCTCCACCTCGACCGTGAAGTGGTCCCCGTCGAGCGGTCCGCTCATCGCGCCGACGAGCATGACGCGCACCACGTCCCCGCTCGCGCGAGTACGGCGCACGGCGAGTGGCCCTTCTCCCGCCGGCACCGGAAGGGACGTGCCGACCCGGCCGTTCCCCCCGGGCCACGATCCGCACCGTGGCCCGAACCCCCGCGGCCACGCCGTCCATGCGGCCAGTTGAGCCCGCACCGGGTCGGCGACGGCGGTGACACCCGCCTCGGTGCGCAGCGACCCCTCGTCGAGCACCCGGTGTGCCGCCCGGACAGCCTGGTCGGCGATCCGGTCCGCCTCGGGCGCCGGCCGCGCCGGCACAGCCCTGGCCTCGAAGGGGACCGCACTCAGCAGCCGCACCGTCGCGGTCGCCGGTCCACTCACGCACGCGTACGCCGCGCAGTGTGCCGCGGCGAGTGCCCCGAGCCCGCGGGCGCCGGCGACCGGGTCGGTCCCCTGACCACCCCGCGGTCAGGACGCGCCGTGCCCCCGGTGCTCGGCGGCGATGCCGAACCGGCTCCGCTCGCGCGGAGCCGAGGAGACCTCGCGGACGCTGGAGACCGAGCTGATCACCTGCTCCTCGTCGGCGTCCAGCGCGGCGAGCCGCTCGAGGTCGGCGGCGGACACCAGGGCGACGAGAGGCTTGCCGTGCCGCGTCACGACGACACGCTCGCCGCCGTACACCACACGGTTGATCAGATCGGCGAGTTCAGCCCTGGCTTGCGTCACCGAAATCTCGTAGGCCATGTGGTCCAGCTTAGACGGAGGCCCTGACCGGCCTCTCCCGGCGGAAGATCCCGTTCTGCCCCCACGGGAGGCGTCCTCCTCCTACGGCCCGTTTCCGGCCCCCAC
Source organism: Streptomyces chiangmaiensis (assembly GCF_036281785.1). Classification (NCBI taxonomy): domain Bacteria; kingdom Bacillati; phylum Actinomycetota; class Actinomycetes; order Kitasatosporales; family Streptomycetaceae; genus Streptomyces; species Streptomyces chiangmaiensis. The sequence continues at coordinate 3,412 of NZ_JAYWVC010000075.1, forward strand.
TTGAGTCCGTACATGACAAATTCGCCGGCTCCAGCCCCAGGGTTCGCCCGGACCCCGGGCGCCGCCGTTTTCGCTCTCAGCGAGCTCCCGGGCTGAGGCCATGTACGTCCTGTACATTTTTTACAGAAGCCATCCCGAGGAGGCGCGTGCCATGAACCGACCGACCGCCCGCTCAGTCCTGCCCGAGTTCACCGAGCGCACCGGCTACGGGCAGCGGACCCTCGATCCGTACTCGAAGCTGCTGGACGAGCGGATCGTGTTCCTCGGGACGCCGGTCGACGACACCTCGGCCAACGACGTGATGGCGCAGTTCATGCATCTCGAATATCTGGACCCGGACCGGGACATCTCGCTGTACATCAACTCCCCCGGCGGCTCGTTCAGCGCGATGACCGCCATCTACGACACGATGCAGTACGTCAGTTGTGACGTGGAGACCGTCTGCCTCGGTCAGGCGGCATCCGCCGCGGCCGTTCTGCTCGCGGGCGGCGCGCCGGGCAAGCGGTTCGCACTGCCGGGCGCACGGGTGCTGATCCACCAACCGTCCCTGCCGGAGCCCGTCCAGGGGCAGGCCACGGATCTGGCCATCCAGGCCGCAGAGTTGACGCGTACCCGCAATCAACTGGAGGAGATGCTCGTACGGCATACCGGCCAGAGTCCGGAACGCGTCGCCCTCGACATCGAGCGGGACAAGATCTTCGACGCGCCGGGGGCCGTGGAGTACGGACTGGTCGACGACATCATCGCGAGCCGCAAGGCGCCCCGCACCGCGCCCGGCGCGAGGTGACCCGCCGATGCTGCCCCCCGAACTTCCTCCGTTGCCCGCACTGACACGTGCCGAGGCCGAGTTGATCGACCGTTACCTCGATGTGGCCGATCTGCTCGGCCGCATCAACCCGGTGCACTCCGGCGACACATATCGCGGACTGCGAGCCGCCCAGGCCCTGGTGAGCAAGGCGGCGGCGCTGCGCGAGGCACTGGCGCTCATGCACCAGCGAGGGGAGAACGAGTTGCACGGGCCCACCCTCGCCCGGGCCCTTCGTGTCCTCGACGGCGAACGCCGCACCGCCCGCGTCGCGGTGCCACCCGGCGGGGATTGACGCAGTGTGACCGTCCCACCTGGGCCCGGCAGTTGCGGCGGGCGGTCGGACTCACGGCGCGTTTCGGGGATCCGGCCGTCCACCCGCGGTTCAAACGAACCAAATGGTGTACCCCTGGTTGGAGTAGACGCCCCTGCCCCGAAGGGTCCGGGAAGATCGAGCAACGCACATAGCCTCAATGCGGAATGATGCGCTCCGATGCAGGTCCGGGCCTCGCCCGTCCCCCCAACGGCCCCCGAACGCGGGGCTGTCCAGCCGAACGAGTGAGTGGTGAGTACGGCCGCAAACCCCCCGATTTCATTGTGATTTTCCGACGCTCGTGCGTGAGGATCCCTTCCTGACGACAAGCCCCCGCCACCCGCGGCGGGGCGGTCCGGGCGGACGCCGAGTCCTGCCGCCGCCCGGATGACCGGTCGACAGGAGTGGATCGGCAGGAGTGGAGGACCCGGCAAGGCGGGCCGCCGGAGCGAGAGCCGGACGGTCCTTGGGGTGAAGCCGCGCGAGCGGCCGGGCTACTTCGCCAGCCCGAATCCGACAGGTCATCCTTCACAGGCGGCTGACGAAGGGTTGCGCATGACTGCGCTCAATCGTGTCCCGTCACTGCTGACCCGGGCCGGCACAGCCTCGGCCCTCACCCTGGCCGCCGTCGGCGGCAGCATCGCGGTCCCCGGCCTCAGCGCCGACGCCGCCGCCGCGACCCTGGCAACGAAGGCGCTCAAGGTCGTGGCGGCCAAAAAGGGTGCCCCCTACCAGTACGGCGCCACCGGGCCGCGCCGCTTCGACTGCTCGGGGCTCATGCTCTACGCGTTCAAGAAGGCCGGCAAGAGGCTGCCCCGGACGGCCGCGGCACAGTACAACAAAACGCACCACGTCCCCGCCTCCCGGCGCAGGGCGGGAGACCTGGTGTTCTTCCACTCGGGTCGGTACGTCTACCACGTCGGCATCTATGCCGGGAAGGGGAAGATCTGGCACTCACCGAAGACCGGTGACGTCGTGAGGCTCCAGAAGATCTGGACGAAGCGCGTGTGGTACGGACGCGTCAGCTGACCACCTCCGGACCGCCTCACACGCGACACGCCGTCACCCCGTCCCGCGCGTGAGGCGGTCCGGAGCGGTTACTCGTTCACCATGGCCGACCGACCCCCTCACGACGAACGGAACGAAACGCCGCTGGAGCGCGCCGATCGCAACTTCACCGAACTGCTGCAGGAGCTGCGTGTCATCCAGGCCGGGGTGCAGATCCTCTTCGCCTTTCTGCTCACCCTGGCCTTCACCCCGCGCTTCCCCTCCCTCGACACGGCCCAGCGCGCCGCCTACGTCAGTAGGCTCCTGCTCTCCATGCTGGCCGCGGCCCTGTTCATGGCACCCGCCGCGCTGCACCGCACGCTGTTCCAGCAGAACGTCAAGCCGGCCATCGTGCGGATCTCGTCCCGTCTGGCCGCCGTGGGCATGGTGGTCCTGACGCTCGCGTTCACGGGGTCGGTCCTGCTGGTGGTGGACGTGTCCCTCGGTCACACCGCCGGTATCGCGGCCTCGGCGGGGACCTTCGTGGTCTGCGCAGGTCTGTGGCGCGCCCTCCCGCGGTTGGTCCAGCGGGCCGTCGTCAGCTCACCAGCGGCTCCAGAACGAGCAGCAGGCCGAGAGCGGTCAGAGCACTCCCCATGACTGCTTGCAGCGCTCGTGCGCTGCGCGGGCTGCGCAGCCACCGGCCGAACGGTCCACCAGCAGCGCGACCACCGGGAACCACACCAGTGCGAGCACGAGGACGACCAGGGCGAGCACCAGCGTCCGCCTGCCGCGGTGGGACGGCGGAGCGCGGGCACGGCCACCAGCACCGTGGCGCCCCCGGCGACCGCCGCGTGGTGTGGATCAGCAGCCCAAGCATGGCCCCGCGGCACCCGGCCAGGCAGGGCGTGGAGGCCGCGCTCGCCGCCGCCGGGGCCACGGCGTCGGTGGTGGTGGAGACGCCGGGATACGCCGTGGTGTGCGCCCTGGTCAGTGCGGGGCTGGGGATCGCGGTGGTGCCGGAGATGGTGGCCAGGACCGCGGCGACCCCGCTGGGGTGGCGCCCCCTGGAACCGGGCACTCTGCGCCGAACGATCTCGGTCGCCTACCGTGGCGACGAGGCGGCGCCCGCGGCCGACGCCTTCCGTGCCCTGCTGCGCGGCGCTTTCGGCCGGGCGGCACGACACGTCCGAGGGGTGATGCGGCTGGGCGCGCAGGCGGGCCCGGGCTCGGCCCATCGTCGTGTCAAGGCTCCTGCTGGCCGACGGCCGTGACCGACTCCACCGGTGTGGCCCACGGCAGTTCGATCGCGACTGTCTTGCCGCCCTCCCGCGTGGGCCGCACGGTGAGCTTGCCGCCGTGCTCCGCGGTCAGCCATCGGATGATCACCATGCCGCGGCCGTTGTCCTGTTGCACGGCCGCGGGCAGACGCTTGGGGAAGCGCGGATGGCTGTCGGTGACACCGACATGCAGTGACTCGTCCCTGTCCAGCACGATGTCCACGGTGAACGTCGGTGACTGCCCCAAGGTGTGCTGCACCACGTTGGTGGCGAGTTCTGACACGATCAGGCGTACGGTGTGGGCGACCTCCGTATCGCTCGGGAGGCCCCATTCGGCGAGGACACTCGAAACGTATTGTCGGGCGGCGGCGACCGAGGCGGGATCGCTCGGCAGAGTGACGGATGCTTCCTGATGGTCTGCCATGGCGACGTCGTCCCTTTCCCTCGGGACCGGAGTCCGACACGGAGCGGTTGGTTCAGTAACGGTCCCGGACTTGGTGCTGCGCGCCAGACTGCCATCACCAGGGCGCTGTCGGGTGCCATCCCTCGAGATATGCATATATCTGTCGCCCAAAGCGGTGAACTCTCCGACGACCGACCGTATTTGGGCGGGCCCCGGGCGCATCCTCTACCGTCGCCGTGAAAACCACGCGCCATGCGGAGGGAGTCGGCCATGCAGTATGGACCTGCGGTGCGCCGTCGCAAACTCGGCACCGAATTACGCGCCCTGCGCACGGGGGCGGGGCTCACCAGTGGTGAGGCCGCGGCCCTCGTCGGCTGGCACCAGTCGAAGGTGAGCCGGATCGAGACGGGCGCCAGCGGGGTCAAACCGACGGACGTGCGTCTGCTGCTGGACGCGTACGGCGCCGAGGACCCCGAACTGCGCGAACTGCTGCTCGTGCTGGCCGGTTCCGAGGACGGCGGCGGGCGGCAGAACTGGTGGCACGCGTACCGGGGTGTACTGCCGCCGACCTACCGCGATTTCATCAGCCTGGAGTCACAGGCGAGTGGGATGCGCACGCTGGAGACCTCGGTGATGCCGGGGCTGCTGCAGACGCCCGAGTACGCGCGCGCCGTCACCCGGGCCGCTGTGGGCGCCCTGGAGGACGCCAAGCTGAACGCCCTGGTGGAGGTGCGGCTGGCGCGCCAGGACGTGCTGCGCGCGGATCCCCCGCTCGAGCTGTGTGCCGTCCTGGACGAGGCGGTGCTGCGCCGGGTGGTCGGCGGGCCGCAGGTGATGGCTCGCCAGTTGCAGCGGCTCCTGGACGCGGCCGATCTGCCTCAGGTACGGCTCCAGGTCCTGCCGTTCGCCGCCGGGGCGCACATCGGCGTCACCGGACCTTTTGTTATCTTCTCATTTTCGAACACATCCGATCTGGATGTGGTAGTTCTCGACCACTTGACGAGTAGCCTCTACCTCGAGCGGAAAGAAGACCTCCAGGCCTACAGCGAGGCCTTCGATGCCCTTCAGATCCACGCCCTTTCGCCCGAGGACTCGTTGGATTACATCGCCGCGTTGGCCGGCGAAGCATAAGGAGGCACCATGTCAGCACTGCCTCGGCACATCCCTGCCAGTACCTCCCTGCACGGCGTGCGGTGGCTGCGCAGCAGCCGCAGTACGGGAATGAACAACTGCGTGGAGACCGCCCGACCGGGCCCCGGGCCCTGGCGGGGACTGGTGGCCGTGCGCGACTCGAAGAACATCACCGGCCCCGCCCTGCTGTTCGCTCCCGACTCCTGGGAGGAGTTTCTGACCGGTCTGAACTGATCACTTCGAAGCAACTCGGTCGCATATCAGCCAATTTTCAGCTGATTTCCGAGTCACTTCCGTAGCGACCACTCCCTGACGACCGCGTACGACTCCGTACGCATCACCCGTACGACGCGCGATGCACGACCGTTTCGCCGACTCACGGCCGCGTCTCGCCGATCACACGTACGGCGTGCTCGACCTGCCCGTCGCTGAGGTCGGCACGAGCGGTCAGACGCAGCCGTGAGATGCCGTCGGGCACCGACGGTGGGCGGAAACACCCGACGGCGAGCCCCGCCGAACGGCAGTCCGCCGCCCACCGTACGGCCTGTTCGGGGGAGGGTGCCCGCACGGAGACCACGGCGGCGTCCGGCCGCACCGCCTCGTGGCCCTCGGCCGTGAGACGGGCGTGGAGTGCCGTCGCCACCGCGCGGGCCCGTGCGGCGCGCTCGGGCTCGCGGCGCAGCAGACGCAGCGCCGCGAGTGCCGCACCCGCCGCTGCCGGTGCGAGCCCGGTGTCGAAGATGAAGGTCCGTGCCGCGTTGACCAGATGGTCGATCACATGCGCGGGCCCGAGGACGGCACCGCCCTGGCTGCCCAGCGACTTCGACAGTGTCACCGTCACCACCACGCCCGGTGCCCCCGCGAGGCCCGCCGCGTGCAGGGCGCCCCGGCCGCCGGTGCCGAGCACCCCGAGACCGTGGGCGTCGTCCATGATGAGCCCGGCGTCGAACTCGCGGCAGACGACGGCCAGTTCGGCGAGGGGAGCCGCATCGCCGTCGACCGAGAACACGGTGTCGGAGACCGCGACGGCAGGCCTGCGACGGGTGTCGAGCGCCTTGCGGAACGCCTGGGGGTCGGCGTGCGCGACGACCTGGGTGGTGCCGTGCGCGAGCCGGCAGCCGTCGATGAGCGAGGCGTGGTTGCCCGAATCGGAGACGATCAGGGAGCCGTGCGGCGCGAGCGCGGTGACCGCCGCGAGGTTGGCCGCGTACCCGGAGGAGAAGACGAGGGCCGCCTCGAAGCCGCAGAACTCCGCCAGCTCGCGCTCCAGATCGCCGTGCAGCTCGGTGGTACCGGTGACGAGCCGGGAGCCGGTCGAGCCGCCGCCCCACACCCGGGCCGCCTCTGCCGCGGCCTCGGTGATCTCCGGGTGGCGGGCCAGGCCCAGATAGTCGTTGCTCGCGAGGTCGAGGAGCGGCGAGTCGGCGGCGCGGGGGCGCAGAGTGCGCACGAGCCCGGTCCGGCGGCGTGCCCGCGCCTGCTCGTCGATCCAGCCGAACGCCATGGGCCCTCCGGGTCTTTTGTAGGCAGTGCACAGACACTAGCGGGACGACCGGCCGCCCAGGATGTGGCAATACCCACACGTCGAACGGCGTCTGTTGTGCAAACTCTCCTTGGCCCGGACCCCTCCCGTAGGACAGGATCGGCTCTCATGGACCTGCTGAACACGCTGGTGGACAAGGGGCTGCGGCGCGAGATGCCGACCCGCGAGGAGGCTCTGGCCGTCCTCGCCACTTCCGACGACGACGTGCTCGATGTGGTGGCCGCGGCCGGCAGGGTGCGCCGTCACTGGTTCGGCCGACGGGTGAAACTCAACTATCTCGTCAACCTCAAGTCCGGCCTGTGCCCGGAGGATTGCTCCTACTGTTCCCAGCGGCTCGGTTCGAAGGCCGGCATCCTCAAGTACACCTGGCTCAAGCCGGACGAGGCCTCCCGGGCCGCGGCGGCCGGTGTCGCGGGCGGGGCCAAACGGGTGTGCCTGGTGGCGAGCGGCCGCGGACCCACCGACCGGGACGTGGACCGGGTCTCCGACACCATCAAGACCATCAAGGAGCAGAACGAGGGTGTCGAGGTGTGCGCCTGCCTCGGCCTGCTCTCCGACGGCCAGGCCGACCGGCTGCGCGCGGCCGGCGCCGACGCCTACAACCACAACCTCAACACCTCTGAGGCGGCGTACGGGGACATCACCACCACCCACACCTACGCCGACCGCGTCGACACGGTCCACAAGGCGCACGCCGCCGGCCTGTCGGCCTGCTCCGGGCTGATCGCCGGCATGGGCGAGAGCGACGAGGACCTGGTCGACGTCGTGTTAGCGCTGCGGGAGCTGGACCCCGACTCGGTACCGGTCAACTTCCTGATCCCGTTCGAGGGCACCCCGCTCGCCAAGGAGTGGAACCTCACCCCGCAGCGGTGTCTGCGGATCCTGGCGATGGTGCGGTTCGTGTGCCCCGACGTGGAGGTGCGTATCGCGGGTGGCCGCGAGGTCCACCTCCGCACACTCCAGCCGTTGGCCCTGCATCTGGCCAACTCCGTCTTCCTGGGCGACTACCTGACCAGCGAGGGCCAGGCTGGCCGGGCCGACCTGGAGATGATCGCGGACGCCGGGTTCGAGGTGGAGGGCACCGACCGGCTGACGCTGCCCGAACACCGCGTGTCCGGTGGCTGCGGATCCCATGAGAGCGCCGGATGCGGGTCCCGCGAGGGCGTAGGGTGCGGGTCCCATGAGGAAGGCGGTGCCGGTGGTGCCTCCTCCGCGCCGCATGTCGGCGAACGCCGTACGGACCTCGTCGCCGTTCGCCGCCGTGGCGCGGGAACGGATCTCGCGCCCAATGCCTGACCTCTCCATGGACGAGTTGCTGGCGCTCGACCGCCGGCACGTCTGGCACCCGTACGGTCCCATGCCCGGCCGGCAGGAGCCACTCGTCGTGGAGTCGGCGAGCGGAGTGCGCCTGCGTCTGGCCGAGGGCTCCGGGGAACTGGTCGACGGCATGTCGTCGTGGTGGTCGGCCATCCACGGCTACAACCACCCGGTGCTGAACGAGGCCGCGCGCGAGCAGTTGACGCGGATGAGTCATGTGATGTTCGGCGGGCTCACCCATGAGCCCGCCGTCCGGCTGGCGAAGCTCCTTGTCGACATGTCGCCCGACGGTCTCGAGCACGTGTTCCTCGCGGACTCCGGGTCCGTCTCAGTCGAGGTCGCGGTCAAGATGTGTCTGCAGTACTGGCGTTCGCTCGGACGGCCCGCCAAGCAGCGGCTGCTGACGTGGCGCGGCGGCTACCACGGCGACACCTGGCATCCGATGTCCGTGTGCGACCCCGAGGGCGGGATGCACGAGCTGTGGCGGGGCGTGCTGCCCCGGCAGCTCTTCACCCAGGCCCCGCCCGCCGGCTACGAGGAGTCGTACGCGGACCTGTTGCGCGCGACGATCGCAACCCACGCGGACGAACTGGCCGCGGTGATCGTCGAGCCCGTGGTGCAGGGCGCGGGCGGCATGCGGTTCCACTCCCCCGCGTATCTGCGGGTGCTGCGCGAGGCGTGCGACGCGCACGACGTCCTGCTGGTGTTCGACGAGATCGCCACCGGGTTCGGGCGCACGGGCGCGCTGTTCGCCGCGGACCACGCGGGGGTGACCCCGGACGTGATGTGCGTGGGCAAGGCCCTGACCGGCGGCTACCTGACCCTGGCCGCGACGCTCTGCACCCCGCGGGTGGCCGAGGGGATCTCCCGCGGGAAGGTACCGGTGCTCGCGCACGGACCCACGTTCATGGGCAACCCGCTGGCGGCCGCCGTGGCCTGCGCCTCGATCGGGTTGCTGCTCGGCCGGGACTGGCAGTCGGAGGTCAAGCGGATCGAGACGGGCCTCAGAGAGGGGCTCGCGGAGGCGGCGGCGCTTCCGGGCGTGCGCGACGTGCGGATACTCGGCGCCATCGGGGTCGTCCAGCTCGACCACGAGGTGGACGTGGCGGCGGCCACACGGGCGGCGGTGCGGGAGGGCGTGTGGCTGCGCCCGTTCCGCGACCTCGTCTATGCGATGCCCCCGTATGTCACGGGCGACGCGGACGTGGCACGGATCGCGCGCGGGATGTGCGCGGCGGCACGGGAAGGCTGAGATGTCGGTACTGGTGATCACGGGAACCGGCACGGAGGTCGGCAAGACGGTGACCACGGCGGCCGTGGCGGCGATCGCCGTCGCCACGGGGCGGTCGGTGGCCGTCCTCAAACCTGCGCAGACGGGGGTACGGCCCGACGAGCGCGGGGACGCCGACGAGGTGGCCCGGCTCTCCGGCGCCGTGACGACCCGGGAACTCGCCCGGTATCCCGAACCGTTGGCCCCGGCGACCGCGGCACGACGGGCGGGGATGAGGCCCGTAGGACCGCAGGAGGTGGCGGAGGCGTCCGCCGAACTCGCCGCCGGGCACGACCTCGTGCTCGTCGAGGGGGCCGGCGGACTGCTCGTGCGGTTCGACGACGAGGGCGGGACTCTGGCGGACGCGGCCCGGCTGCTGGCCGCGCCGGTGCTGGTGGTCGCCGCGGCGGGTCTCGGCACGCTGAACTCCACCGAGCTGACGGCTCGCGAACTGCGGCAGCGGGGGCTCGAGTTGGCGGGTGTCGTCATCGGCAGCTGGCCCGCCGAGGCCGATCTCGCGTCGCGGTGCAACCTCGCGGACCTCCCGGTGGTGAGCAAGTCCCCGCTGCTCGGTGCGCTCCCCGCCGGAGCGGGGGCGCACGCACCCGCCGACTTCCGTGCCGCGGCACCCGGGTGGCTGGCGCCGCGGTTGGGCGGGACATGGAACGCAGAGGCGTTCACCTCGGCGTTCGCGTCATAGCCACGGTCGGCGATCACCTCGTGGCACCGGGCCGGCGTACGCGGCGTTCACCGGACGGTGTTCACCGGGCGGCCGGGCGTGCGTGCGCCGGGCGTGTCCTGGGGAGAATTCCGGTATCGCCCGCCCACCGGGAGGCCCGTCATGTCGCCTCGCGCAGCCCAGGACATCGTCCACCACCCCCTTTTCGCCCGCTTCTACGCCCGGTTCAGCGTGGCCGCCGAACGGACCGTCGGCCCGCACCGGGACGAGCTCCTCGCAGGTCTGTCGGGACGTGTGATCGAGATCGGCGCGGGTAATGGTCTGAACTTCGCCCACTACCCGGACACGGTGGCCGAGGTGGTCGCCATCGAACCGGAGCGTGCGCTGCGGCAGTTGGCGGCGACCGCGGCCCTGCGCGCCGACGTGCCGGTGGACGTGGTACCGGGCGCGGCGGAGGCGCTGCCGGTGAAGAGCGAGGCCTTCGACGCGGCGGTCGTCTCGCTGGTGCTGTGCAGCGTGCGGGATGTCACGCGCGCCCTGACGGAGATTCGGCGTGTGCTGCGTCCGGGTGGGGAGCTGCGGTTCTTCGAGCACGGCCGGGGCGGCGGGCGGGCAATGGCGGTGACCCAGTGGACGCTGGACCGCACCGTGTGGCCGCGGCTCTTCGGCAACTGCCACGTCGGCCGCGACCCGCTCGCCGCGATCAGGTCGGCAGGCTTCGAACCGGGCCCCTGCCGCCAGGTACTGGTTCCGCCCAAGGGGCCCCGACTGCCTTCCTCGTACTGTGTCCTGGGCACGGCCCGGCGGCCCGGCTCCGAGGAGTAGTCACAGACTCCAGTGCCGCAGTTCCTGCGCGATGTCGTGCACCGACGCCTCTCCGCTCTTCACCAACCGGGCGAGGTCGCGCACCTGTTCCGCCGATGTGACGACCTTGACGCCGCTGGCGACCAGATAGCCGTAGGCGACCGCGGAGGCGAACAGCGCGTTCGAGCGCTCCAGCGCCGGGACGTGCAGCAGCAGTTGGAGCAGGGCGGCGGCACGGGCGTACGGACTGTCGTAGACGGGGACACCGAATATCTCCGCCTCGTGCCGGCTGACCGCGGCGACGAGCGCACCCCAGTCGGTGACCTGCGGGTCGCCCGGTGTCTTCTGTTCTGCGACCATCAGCAGCCAGGCGAGGTCGACGGCGAGGTTGCTCAACGGTTCAGTGACGACCTTCGCTCCGGTGCCCGGCCGAGTCCTCGCCCCGGCCCTCGCGGGCGGCGCCGAACTCCTCCACGAAGACGGACTCGTACTGCTTCATGAAGTCGGCGGCGGCCTCGACGAAGGTGTGGCCGGCCTCTCCGGTGTCCTGCCGGACCAGCTCTTCTATGTACCGGTTGACGCTCATGCCACGCTCCAGTGCGCGCTCGCGGGCGGCTCGGGCGGTGTCCTCGTCCACCCGCACGTTCAGCTGGGTCTTCGCCATACCTCGACGCTAGCGCGACGGCGCTAGCACCGGCAAGGGCACGGCGGGATTCCACCGCAGGGTGGAAGGTGTCCCTTACACCGGCCTCAGGGGCACGACCTTCGGTGGAGAGGCGCTCGAACTTCGGGGGGATACCGGCTGTGCGGTGCGTCACACTACGCTCTGCAGACAGGGTGACCGGAAAGTGGGGACGTCCACGAACGAGGAGGCGGTCTTGTCCACTGCTGCTGCCGAGCACGCCCGGGGTCGGTCGGAGGCGGACGACACCGCTGCCCGCGCCCGGGGCCTGACGAAGGCGTACGGCTCGGGCGAGACGACGGTGCTCGCCCTCGACGCGGTCGACGTGGACATCGCACGCGGCCGCTTCACCGCCGTCATGGGGCCCTCGGGATCGGGGAAGTCCACGCTGATGCACTGCCTGGCGGGACTCGACACCGTGTCGGCCGGCCAGGTGTGGCTGGGCAACACCGAGATCACCGGGCTGAAGGACCGCGAGCTGACGCGATTGCGCCGGGACCGGATCGGCTTCATGTTCCAGTCGTTCAATCTGATCCCGACACTGAACGCGGCCGAGAACATCACGCTCCCCATGGACATCGCAGGCCAGAAGCCCGACCCGAAGTGGGTCGACCAGGTGATCGACACACTGGGGCTGCGGGACCGGTTGAAGCACCGCCCGGCGCAGCTGTCCGGCGGGCAGCAGCAGCGCGTCGCCTGCGCCAGGGCGCTCGCCTCGCGCCCCGAGCTGATCTTCGCGGACGAGCCGACGGGCAACCTGGACTCCCGGGCGGGACTGGAGGTGCTCGGCTGTCTCCGTGAGGCGGTGGACGGGCTGGGGCAGACTGTCGTCATGGTCACACACGACCCCGGCGCGGCCGCCCACTCCGACCTCGTGCTCTTCCTCGCGGACGGGCGGATCGTGGACCGGATGGAGCAGCCCACGGCGGAAGCCGTGCTCGAGCGCATGAAGCGTTTCGACACGATCCGGGCGATCTCGGGCGACACATCCGGCCGCGAGGGCTGATGCCACCGTGCTCAAGGCGACTCTGCGCAGCTTCCTCGCGCACAAGGGGCGGCTCGCACTCTCGGCGCTGGCCATCGTCCTGTCCGTGGCGTTCGTCGCGGGCAGTCTGATCTTCTCTGACACGGTCACCCGGACTTTCGACCGGTTGTTCGCCTCCACGGCGGCTGATGTGACCGTGAGTCCCAAGGAGGATCTGACCTCGCAGATCCCGTCCGGGGTGACCGCGACGCTGCCCGCCTCGCTGGCCGCCCGGATCGCCAAGGTCGACGGCGTCGCCGCCACCCATGTGGACGCCGCCGTCACCGACCTCACGGTCGTCGACAGCAGGAACGACCCGGTGGGACCGACCACCGGCGCCCCCACCATCGCCAAGAACTGGTACGTCACCGAGCGCAGCCCGGTCGAACTCACCTCCGGACATGCGCCACAGGGCCCCGGCGAGGCGCTCCTGGACGCCGACACCGCCCGGCACAAGCACGTGGCGATCGGCGACACACTCACCGTGCTGGCCCGGCCCGGTTCGTTCACGGTACGGGTCGTCGGGATCGCCACCTTCACGACCACCAACCCGGGCGCCGCCCTGGTCTTCCTGGACACCCCGACCGCCCAGGCCGAACTGCTCGGCAGCCCCGACGCGGCCACGAGCATCGCGGTCGACACAGCCCCGGGTGTCAGCGACGCCCAGCTCAAGCAGCGGATCGCGACGGAGCTCGGTTCCTCGGCCTACGATCTGAAGACCGCGAGCGAACAGGCCAAGTCCGACACCGACCGACTCGGTGCGTTCCTGGACGTGATCAAGTACGTGATGCTGGGGTTCGCGGGCGTCGCCGTACTCGTGGGCGTGTTCCTCATCGTCAACACGTTCTCCATGCTCATCGCCCAACGCACCCGCGAACTGGGCTTGCTGCGCGCCCTGGGCGCCGACCGGCGGCAGGTGCGCCGGTCCGTGCTGACGGAGGCGATGCTGCTCGGCGTGGTCGGCTCGACGCTGGGGCTGGCCGCGGGCATCGGGCTCGCGGCCGCACTCATCCGGCTGATGAGCGCCTTCGGCATGAACCTCAAGTCCACCGAGATGGTGATCGGCTGGGCGACCCCGGTCGCCGCCTATGTGGTCGGGGTCGGGGTGACCTTCGTCGCCGCATACCTCCCGGCGCGACGCGCGGCCGGCGTGTCCCCCATGGCGGCCCTGACCGACGCGGAGGTCGCCGGCGTCGGGCGGCCTCTGAAGCTGCGCGCGGTGGCCGGAGCGATCGTCGGCGCGCTCGGCGTGGCCGCGCTGGCGGGGTGCGCCCGGGCGACGAAAACCGCGCCGGCGGCCTCACTGCTGGGACTCGGGGTGGTCCTCACCCTCGTCGCGACCGTCATCGCGGGACCGCTGCTCGTGCGACCGGTGATCCGTGTGCTGGGCGGCGCCTTCCCGGCCCTGTTCGGCTCGATCGGACGGATGAGTCAGCGCAACGCCCTGCGCAACCCGCGTCGCACCGGCACCACCGCGTCGGCACTGATGGTGGGGCTCGCACTGGTGGGCGGGATGTCGGTGGCGAGCGCGTCCATGTCCACGTCGTTCGACCAGCAGATCGACAAGACGCTGGGCGCCGACTTCGTGGTGCAGAACAGCAACTTCCAGCCCTTCCCACAAGAGATCACCGAACGGGTCCGCGCCACGGAAGGCGTCGGGCTCGTCGTGCGCCAGCGGTTCACGCCTGTCGCGGTACAGCTGCCGGACGGCAAGCTCGTCGAGTCGACGGCCGCCGGCTACGATCCGCGGCTCGACGACGTCGCCCACATCACGTACACCCAGGGCGACACCACCGCGGCCCTCGCGGACGGCGCGATCGCGATGGACAAGAAGTTCGCAGCGAGTCACGACGTCCGCGTCGGCAGTACGGTCCCCGTCCGGTTCCCGGCCGGGCGCCACGCCGATCTCAGCGTCGGCGCGCTCACCGACCAGGGCGGATCGGGCGGCTTCGGCATGCAGGGCGGACTGTACTTCGGGATGGCGACGCTCCAGAAGTACGTGCCGGACGGGCAGGACTCCGGCCTGTATGTGAATACCGCCCCCGGTACCTCCAAGGACGGGTTGCGCTCGCGCCTGGAGAAGGCCCTCGACCCGTACCCCCAGGTCCAGGTCCGCGACCAGGCCGACTACAAGAAGCTGGTGCACGACCAGATCGCGGTGCTGCTCTATCTCGTGTACGCGCTGCTCGGCCTGGCGATCGTCATCGCGGTACTCGGGGTCGTCAACACCCTTGCCCTGTCCGTCGTCGAACGCACCCGCGAGATCGGTCTGCTGCGTGCGATCGGGCTCGCCCGACGGCAACTGCGGCGGATGATCCGGCTGGAGTCGGTGGTGATCGCCGTGTTCGGCGCCGTGCTCGGGCTGGCACTGGGACTCGTATGGGGCGTGTGCACCCAGCAGGTGCTCGCGCTGCAGGGGATGAAGGCGCTGGAGATCCCGTGGGGCACGATCATCGCCGTGGTCGTGGGATCGGCGGTCGTGGGCGTGGTCGCGGCGCTGCTGCCCGCCTTGCGCGCGTCGCGCATGAATGTGCTGGCGGCTATCGCACACGAATGATGTACTCGGCACGCACTCAAGTCGCTTGCAGCTGAGGGCCTCCCCCGAGCTTGGACTTCTGCGTGAACCGAGCATCCTGCGCACCCGGCCGGAGCGGGAGGCCCCGCCCCTTCACCGCATCAGGGGTGACGCCGCCGTCGGACGACCTGCTGAGAGCTGCGCGCGAGGAGCTCGCGGGGTGGGCGGCGGGACGGGGCTGCGGCAACACCCCGGACAGCTCCAGCGGGAACACCGGGTTCAGGGTGGGGCGGTGAGCGGGCGCCGGCCGACCGCGTGGTGCGCAGCGGCGGCGCTTGTCGGGAAGCAGTTCCGTGATGCCCTGACCGTCGCAGTGCTCCAGCAGGGGAACCGTGACGCGGCGGCTGGTCTCCAGGGCGCGGCTCGCCGTTCCCACGGTGAACGGCTGGTCGAGTTCGCTCAGCCGGTCGGCCGCCAGCCGGGGGGCGTCCGGCAGCAGCACCACGTGCTCCGCGAGCCGCAGTACGGCCCCGTGGCGGACCGCCGCGGCGAGCTCGCGGCGGCCGAGGCCGAGTTCCGCCAGCCGCTGGGCCTGAGGCGCGGCGAACGGCCGGCCCGCGAGCTCGGCGGTGAGGCGGCCCACCGCATCCGCAACGGCGGCGGGCAGGGAATCGGGCCCGGCGGTCACGCGCCCGAGGCTCAGCCGCAGGGGTGGTGTGACCAGTGCCTCCACCAGGGGCGCGGAGGGCAGTCCGAGGCGGTGCCGAGCGATATCCACCGGTACGCCCTGCTCGGCCGGCCGCTCGGTCCGGTATGCCGCGACCAGTTCGGCCAGCCTGGCGCGCAGGGAGGTCCAGTGGGCGGGCTCGGCGAGCCAGTCGCCCGCGACCGCCGCGGTGCGGACGGCCACCCCCATCGCGGTCAACTCCTCGCGCGTGACCAGCAGTCGGCGCCGCAGCTCGTCCGCCTCGATCGGAGTGCCGCGAGCATCGCCCAGTTCGGCCGCGCGCCGTGCCGCGGCGCCACGGCGACGCAGTTCCGGTGGCCGGGGGTCGAGCACCGTCAGCCCGGCCAGCACCCGCCGCAGACCCGGATCGCGCAGCACCGCACGGTCACCGATGCGCAACGGCAGCGGCGCCGACAGGGTCAGCCGGACGATGTCCCCACCGAGCGGGCGTACGCGTACCGGCACGGCGGCCGAGCCGATATGGGCGACGGCGGTGCGGGGCAGTTCCCTGGCCGGTGTTCCGTCGTGTACGCGCACGTCGCAGCATAGACAGGGGACGAAGCTGCCGGGGGTGAGCAGTGCGTCGCCGCGGCCCGTCGACTGCTTGTCGAGACCGCGGAGGTTGACGGCGAGCCGGGCCGTCGCCCGCACCAGGCCGGTCTCCTCGCCGAGGGCCTGCAGCGCCCTGACGCGCACGGAACGGGCGGAGCGGGCGGTCACCAGGACGTCGCCCCGGCGGATCCGGCCCGCACCGAGCGTGCCGGTGACGACCAGCCCGCTGCCGCGCACGGTGAAGGCGCGGTCGATCCACAGCCGCACCGGGGCGTCGGCGTCCCCGTCCGGCAGCCGCCCGGCCAGCCGGTCGAGGGCCGCGCGCAACTCGGCGAGGCCCGCGCCGGTACGGGCGCTGACGGCCACGGCCTCGACGGCGCCGAGCGTGCTGGAACTGATCCTGTCCAGTGCCTGCGCCGTGGCCGGGCCCGGGTCGGCCAGGTCGGAGCGGGTGATGGCAAGCAGCCCCTGCCGTACGTCCAGGGCGTCCACGGCGGCGAGGTGCTCGGTGGACTGGGGCTTCCAGCCCTCGTCCGCCGCGACGACGAAGAGTACGGCGGGCACGGGCCCCACACCGGCCAGCATGGTGGGAACGAACCTCTCGTGTCCCGGGACGTCGACGAACGCGAGCCGCTCGCCCGACGGCAGATCCGTCCATGCGAAGCCCAGGTCGATGGTCAGACCACGGCGCCGCTCCTCCGCCAGCCGGTCCGGGTGGGTGCCGGTCAGCGCGTGGATCAGCGTGCTCTTGCCGTGGTCGACATGCCCGGCCGTCGCGACGACCCGCATGCTCACCGGCCCGCCGCGCGCAGCACCGCGGCGAGGACATCGCCGTCGCAGGCGTCCGGCACGCACCGCAGATCCAGCAGCAGCCGGCCGCGCACCACCCGGCCCAGCACGGCCGGTTCACCGGTGCGCAGCGGTGCCGCAAGGCCGTCGGGCAGGCTCACCGCACAGGACGGCAGAGCGGTCCCGGGGGCGCCCCCGCCTCCGACCACCGCCTCACAGGGCACGACGCGCGCGTCCAGGCCCCGGCGTGCAAGGTACCCGGCCAGGCGCAGCGTGCGGGTGCGCAGCTGCGGCAGCGGCAGGTGCAGGGCGGCGTGCACGGGCGGCTCGGGACCCCGCAGTGTCGCCTCCAGTGCGGCCAGGGTGAACTTGTCCACGCGCAGCGCGCGGGCCAGCGGATGGCGGCGCATCCGCTCCACCACGTCCGCGCGGCCGAGGACCAGTCCCGCCTGAGGGCCGCCGAGCAACTTGTCCCCGCTGGCGGTGACCAGCGTGGCCCCGGCACGCAGCATGGTGGACGCGTCCGGCTCGTCCGGCAGCAGCGGGTCCGGCCGGAGGAGGCCGGAGCCGATGTCGACCACCACGGGCAGATCGAGCGCCGCCAGTTCGCCGGCGTCCACACCTTGGGTGAAGCCGCTCACCGTGAAGTTCGACGGGTGGATCTTGAGGATGAAGCCGGTGTCCGGGCCGGCGGCGTCAGCGTAGTCGTCCAGACGGGTCCGGTTGGTGGTGCCGACCTCGCGTATCCGGGCGCCGCAGGAGGCCAGCAGCTCGGGTATCCGGAAGCCGTCGCCGATCTCCACGAACTCGCCCCGGCTGAGCAGGACCTCGCACCCCGCGGCCAGTGTGGCCACGGCCAGGGCGAGGGCGGCGGCCCCGTTGTTGACCACGTGCACGGCCTCTGCGGCCGGTACGGCCTCCCGCAGGGCCGCCATGGCGCTGCGGCCGCGCGGCGCCCGTCTGCCGGTGGCCAGGTCCAGCTCGACGTCCGTGTACCCGCCGACCGCCGCCATCGCCTCCAGCGCGGACGGCGACAGCGGAGCCCGTCCCAGATTGGTGTGCAGCACCACACCCGTTGCGTTGTGCACGGGGCGCAGACCGGCCGCGTGTGCGGGGAGCGCGGCGAGCGCGGCACCGACGGCGTCGTCCGGCCCGATCCGCCCTTCGCGTACGGCCTGCTGGGCGGTGGCGACCGCGGCCTTGACGACGGTCCTGCCCAGCCGTGCGGACGCCTCGCTCAGCCGGGGATCGCCGAGCAGCAGCGTGGTGCTCGGCACTCGCCGCCGGGGATCCGCAGGCGGCTCCCGCCGCTCGTCCGCCACCCGCGCCACCCCGATCGAAGTCAGCGGAGGCGGACGGGAATCGAACCCGCCTGGCCCGGATCCCGGACCACACCGATTTTGAAGATCGGGAGGGGCACCAGCCCGCCCAACGCCTCCGGGGCAAGATTGTGATCCCCGCACACTGCTGCGGCAAGAGGTGAAATCATCGCCGTATGACGTCAGCCGGCCCCGCAGTCGCACCCGCCGCGCCTCTTCGGCTGACCCAGTACGCACACGGTGGCGGCTGCGCCTGCAAGATCCCTCCGGGTGAGCTGGAGGCGATGGTCGCGGGACTGATGCCGGGGCGGGGGCCGAGCGGAGGTCGTGTCGACGGCGACCGACTGCTCGTCGGACTCGACGACGGCGACGACGCCGCGGTCGTGCGCACCGCCGACGGCTCCGCCCTGGTGTCGACCGCCGACTTCTTCTCACCGGTCGTCGACGACGCTCGCGACTGGGGCCGGATCGCCGCCGCGAACGCGCTCTCCGACGTGTACGCGATGGGCGGCCGGCCCGTCGTCGCGCTCAATCTGCTGGGCTGGCCGCGAGACGTCCTGCCCGCCGAACTGGCCCAGGAGGTGCTGGCCGGAGCGCTCGAAGTCGCGGGCAGGGCGGACTGCTTCGTCGGCGGCGGGCACAGCATCGACAGCCCGGAGCCCCTCTACGGGATGGCTGTGACCGGCCTGGTGGACCCGGACCGGATGCTGCGCAACAACGCCGGGCGGCCGGGCGTGCCGCTCACCCTGACCAAGTCCCTGGGCGTCGGGATTCTCAACAACCGCCACAAGCGGACGGGCGAGGTCTTCCCGCACGCGGTCGCGAGCATGGCCGCGCTCAACGACCGCGCCAGTGCCGCGGCCCTGGAGGCCGGCGCCGTGTGCGCCACCGATGTGACCGGATTCGGGCTGCTCGGCCATCTGCACAAGCTGGCCCGCGCCAGCGCCGTCACCGCTGTGGTGGACGCCGCTGCCGTCCCCGTGCTCGACGGCGCCCGGGAGTCCCTGCGGGCCGGATACGTCAGCGGCGGCACGCGGCGCAATCTGGACTGGGTGCGCCCGTACCTGGACGCGGGGCGGACGAGCGACGACGAGCTGCTCGTGCTCGCCGACGCGCAGACCTCCGGCGGGCTGCTCGTCGCCGGGGAGGTGCCCGGACATCCGGTCATCGGGGAACTGGTCCCCGCCGTCCCCGGTATGACACTGGTGATCCGCTGAGTGCCGCGGTCGGCCGCGGACCCGCGGGCGACGCCCGGGGCCCGCGGCCGGCGCACTACCGGTAGCGGATGTGCAGGTGGTTGTCGTGGTTCGGGTAGCTCGTGGTCAGCCCCTCCGAGATCAGCTGCGGATCGTTGAAGAAGATCAGCTCGACATGGCCGGGGGCCTTCGCCCGGATCTCCTGTACGAGCCGGCGGGTGGCCGCACGGTCGTACGTCGACGACTGCCAGGTGATGCGCCCGGCGGTGCACTGGGCGGAGTCGGTGCGGATCGGCCACACGTCGATGTCCATCCCGACTTCGTGGCTGGCATGGCCGGGGATGTCGCCGCCGTGCTCGAAGCCCGCGTCACCGACCGGCAGCCGGCCGTTCCCGGTGCCGGCGAAGACGGCCGCGGCCGCCTCCAGCTCACCGACCGCGCCGGCCGTCGCCCAGTGGGCGTTGGCGTTGCCGTCGGGGCTCTGGGAGCACATCGTGCCGGCGCCGAAGTTGATGTTCTCGAAGTGCCACAGCAGGTTCTTCCACGTGGTCGGCCCGACCACGCCGTCCACACCGATCCCGGCGTGCGACTGGAAGGTGCGCACGGCCGAGTTGGTGGCGGGCCCGAAGTCCCCGTCGACCGCGAGGCCGGACCCCCGCTTGGCGTTGAGCAGCGACTGGACCGCCTTCACCGCCGGCCCGTTGTCGCCCTGCCGCACGGTGACGGCGAGCGCGCCCCAGGTGGCGGGCCCGACGATGCCGTCCGCGGTCAGGCCCTTGGACTGCTGGAAGCCCACCACCGCGCTCCGCGTACCCGAGCCGAAGACACCGTCCACGGCCACGGTGCGGCCGTGCGTGGCGAGCAGGTGCTGCAGCGCGACGACGTCGGAGCCCCGGCTGCCGTTGCTCGCCAGCGGGAACGCGGCCTGGGCGAAGGCCTGCGCGGGGACGCCCAGTCCGAGGAGCAGACCGGCCACCGCAGTGAACAGCGTGATGATCCGTGCGAGTTGTCTCACGATTGCTTCCTCACTTTCCTGCACACCTCTCTGCTCACAGGTCTGCTCACTTTCCTGACTGGAGTGCGCCCCAGGTGGCGGGGCCGACGATGCCGTCGACGCTCAGCCGGCGCGAGGACTGGTAGTCGCGTACGCCCTGTTCGGTGCCCGGTCCGAAGTCGCCGTCGATGGCGATCGTCCGGCCGAGTGCGGCGGTCAGGGCGCGCTGCAGCCGGGTGACGGCTTCTCCCGTGGAGCCGTTCTGGATGGTCGGGGTGGATCCGCGGGACAGCAGGGCGGTCCAGGTCTTCGGGCCGATCACGCCGTCGGCCGTGAGCCCTCTGCTGGTCTGGAAGTTCTTGGCGGCGGTGGTCGTGGCGGGGCCGAATATCCCGTCCGGAGCTCCCGGGTCGTAGCCGGCGGCCTTCAGCAGGCACTGGGCCGCCTTGACCCGGTCGCCGGTCGAGCCGTTCTGGACGGTGGTGTACGAGGTGAAGTTGAGGTTCACCCCGGTGCAGGTGGGCGGGGGCGGGGTGCCGGTGCCCACGTCCAGGTAGTCGCGGTCGATGTTGATCGAGTAGCCACCGTAGGACTCGGTGACCTCGCCCACGTACTGGTGGATCCGCTGGTGGTTGGACCAATAGGTGGCCGGCACGTAGGTACCGGTGTTGGTGTCGGCTGCGCCGTTCCACCACGCGTAGAAGAGGTGGTCGACGCGGGTGTAGGCGCTGTTGTTGTACTCGCTGGCGGCGTCCTTGATGCCGGAGGCGGCGCTGGAGTAGAAGCCCGACAGATAACCGCTGCTGTGCAGCCGCTCGGTCCAGCCGGACAGGTACGACAGCACGGCCGCCTTGCAGGAGGCCGTGGAGGTGTACGCCTCGATGTCGCTGTAGATGGCGCTGCCCGCCGGGATACCGAGGTTCGACGCAGCGGTGACGGCGCCGGCTGCGGCGGTGACACCCTGGGACTTGGCGGTGGCCGGATCGGCGGACATCTTCAGCGAGTAGCTGGTGCACGGCGCCTGGCGGCCGACGTCGATGGGGAACAGACGCCAGCCGTTGTTGGTCTGGTTGGTCACCCAGCTCGCGGTCAGGTTCGGCTGGGCGCAGCCGCGGAACGAGCCGCTGATATAGACGCCGACCGCACTGTACGGCGAGCTCGTCTGCCAGGCGTTCATGGCGGCCTGCGAGGGTGCGGTGCAGGCGTCGAAGCCCTTGCCGAGGTAGCTGCCCGGCTGCGGCCCGGCCGCGACCAGGGGCGCTACCGCGGACTGCTGTGCTGCGCGGGGCAGTTCGGTGCGCTTGGCGCCCGCGGTGAGCTTCGCCGAGCCGAGGACGCCACGTACCAGGCTCTCGGTCGCCGGGGTGTGGGCGGCGGTGACGAGGACGCCGGCGTCCTCGACCGCGATCTGGATGGTGTCGTTGTCGGACGCAGCGGACGGCGCTGTGGCCTTGCCGGGCTGCGTCCGCGCGGTCGCCGCCGTCGCCTGGCCTGCCGAGCGCGCGGTGATGGGCTCGACGACGATGCCCGGCGTACGTCCGACGACCCGGGCGGGGCAGTCGTTCTGGTCGGCGGGCTCGCCTATGTAGACGGCGGGTCTGTCGAAACGGATGCAGGCACGCGGGTTCTCGGTCAGATCGACCACCTGCCAGTCGGCGGGCACGTCGATGCGGTAGCCGTGGTAGGTGACGGTCTGTCGGCTGTTCTCGGGCGGGGTAGCCGCCAGGGCGGGGCCGGGGACGGCGGATGCGCCGATACCGGCGAGCACCGCCAGCACGGCCGTCGCGGCGCGGGTGCGCCAGGGCATGCGGGACGACGACATCAGGGCACTCCTACTCGGGTGCGGAGATGAGTGGGGGAGATCGGCGCGGCGGGTGTGCTCCCGCGCCGGGCCGACCGGTGCCGGTGGCCGGCGCCTGGCCGGCCGCCTGCCTTTCGGGCAGTGCGGGGTACGCCCCCGGGCCGGAAACCGACCCGGGGGGAGACGAAGAGCGGTGCGCTCAGGGCCCGTTGCTCACACGCGCAACTGGGCGTGGTCGGACCAGCTGCTCAGACGCGCGACTGGACGCGGCCGGACTCGCCGCTCAGACGCCGCAATTGGGCGCGGACCAGGAGCGGCTGGTGCGTCCGTCCACGTGGGTGTGGTCGTTGTGGTCGGGATAGCCGGGACCGAAGATGCCGCCGAAGCCGTGGTAGCGGGCCCGCTGCGCCAGCGTGCAGAGCGACGGGTTGCCTACCAGATCGGCGGCGTCACCGTACAGATGCCGGCTGTTCGAGGCGCCCCCCACGGCGCTGTTGCAGGAGTACGAGCGGAATCCGCTGGTCACGACGAGCGGGGTGTCGCCCAGGGCGTGCCGCATGGCCTCGAGCTTCCACATCGTGCGCAGGGCGTTGGCCTTGGCCGTCGCGGCGCTGACCGCACCGCCGGACCAGGTGGAGTTGCACTTGTTGAGCTCGGCGTACGTGAAGTGGATGGGCGTGCAGTCCGGGTCCTGCAGCGCGTAGATCTTGCTGAACGTCTGGGGGCCCGCGACGCCGTCCGCCGCCAGTCCGTACGCCTGCTGGAACTTGGTGACCGCGGCCTTGGTCCGCGGGCCGAAGTTGCCGTCGACGGCGAGGATCTCGCCGAAGTCGACGTGCCCGGCCACCCGGATCTGCAGCTGGGTCACGTCGGCGCCCGACATGCCCTGGGACAGGGTGCGGCCCCAGGTGTAGCACTCGTCGGCCTGGGCCGGGCCGGCCGTGGCGAGCATGCCACCGAACGTTGCCGCCATGAGCATGACAATAGAAAGAACGAATTGGGTCGTACGTCGTAACATCGCGTACCTCCATACCGATTCCTGGGTTCCCCCCGAGGGGGCTGAGCAGAGTTTGACCGCGCAAACGCGGCGTGTCCACCACGTCACCGCACGCCACAGGGCCAGACCTCTGGCACAACCGGCCTGCAGGCAACGGTCGTTGTACTTTCCGTTGCGAATCGGTGTTCCGCCCCGCCTCGCGTTGCCTGCCCGGGAAGCGCCGCGGCGCCCGAGCCGACATGCGGTAGCGGCGCGCCGCAGGCGAAGGCGCACCACCGCACAACCGCCCGTCCACCACGACAGTGGGGCAGCTTCGTACGGCCTCGGCGCCGTGGCACGACATCGGGCCACGGCGCTACCGGAGCACCGCGCAGGCGACAGCGGCGATCAGCAGGGAGCACACCACGGTCATGCCGCCGAGCCGCCGCGCGAGCAGGTCGTCCCAGCCCTCTCCGTTGCCGGAGAGCCTGCGCAGGGCCGGGGTGAGGGCCCGGCCCGCACCGAAGCCGAGTCCGGCGGCCAGAGCGGGCGCGTACGAGCCCCCGGACAGCAGCACCGCGACCGCCAGCGCGTACGGAGCGCTCGCCGAGACATAGGTGCGCACACCCGTACCGAGCTCGAAGCCGAACTGCAGGGCGCCCCACGACAGATGGCGGCGCAGCACCTCCTGCGGTATCTGCCGGGCGTTCTGCGGCAGCCGCAGCGTCAGCCTGCCCGCGTCACGCAACGCGGCGAGCAGTGCCACGGCCACGATCAGCCCTCGCCGCCCGCCGGCCGGGAGCGGTGTGAACAGACCGGAGAACAGCCACAGCACCCCCGCCGTCAGTACTCCGCCGACCAGGAGACCGATGGTGAACACTCCAAGGACCAGCGCCTGTCTGTACGTTGCCCGCCAACCTGGCGAGGCCAGCGCGAACGCGCTGTTACGCGTTCAAACGGAGCCCGAGAGCGAGTAACCGGCAAGGCCGCCGGTGATCGCCCAGGTCAGCATGGGGGCGTAGAGAGCGGTGGCGATCGCAGCCGTCCCCAGGACCGCCACGGGGAGCACGGGATCGGTGAGCAGCGTCCGTACGCCTCGGGCACGGCCGGGCGGCCGGGGCACAGGACGGCCGGATTCCGCAGGGCGGTGGGACTCCGCAGTGCTCATCTAGACCGTCCCGGTCATCGTGCGCCAGGTGTTCTGGCCGACCACGCCGTCGGCGGTCAGGCCGTGCAGGGACTGGAACGAGACCACGGCCTGGCGTGTGAGCGGACCGAAGTTGCCGTCGACCGTGAGCGCGTAGCCGTGCTTGTTGAGCTGCCGCTGGGCACCGCGTACGGCGTTGTTCACGTCACCCTGGCGCACGGTGACGACCAGGACCGGCCAGGTGGCCGGACCGACGCTGCCCGTGGGGCTCAGTCCGTTCGCCGACTGGAACTCCTCGACCATCGCCTCGGTGTCGGGCCCGAAGATGCCGTCGACAGCCGTCGGATGGCCGTGGTGGGTGAGCAGGTGCTGGACGGTGTGGACGTCGGGCCCGGTGGCGCCGCGGCCGATGGTCGGCCAGGTCACGGCGCCGGGGCAGTCACAGTCGGTGGTCCAGCGGCAGATGGACTTCACCCAGCCGGAGCCGGTGTTGCGGTAGCCGTCGTGGCAGCGCCGCTCGATACCGCAGCCGCAGGTGCCGCAGGCCGCGCTGTAGCGCCACAGCCAGCCGTCGTAGGTACCGGCGTAGCACTGGTTGGGCCGCAGGGTCCACGTGACACCGTCCGACCGGTGGAAGCCGGTGTTCGTCCCTGACGTCACGCACGCGTCGGCGTAGACGGTGCTGGGCCCGCAGCCGGGGGAACAGTTGTGGTCCGCCGCGTAACTGGGGCACGCGCCGGTCCAGATGTCGTAGCCGTCGGCGTACGCCTGCCGGGCGGCGGAGAACACCCCCAGCGCGGCGAAGCCCGCGGCGGTCGCCGCCTGCAACACCGTGCGCCTGCGGGGCGCGAACGACGGCAGGGTCCCGCGCCTGATCCGCGAGCCGCGGCCGACGCCCCCGGACCGGCGAAGTGTGGGCACGTCGTTCAGCGACGTCATGACAGGCTCCTCGGCGTTGCGGGATGGATGTCGTCGAGCAACCGCAGCAGCGCGGTGGGCGAACCGAGCGGCTCCGAACGGGCGATCCGGCCCTCCGCGTCGACAGCCACCGCGTAGGGGGTGGCGGGGATGTCGTATGCCGTGAACAGGTCCGCTTGGCCGCCGCGGACCGGGACGGTGCCTTCGCCGGCCTCCGGCGCGGGGCCTGCGTAGAGCGCGAGCACCTGCGGGGCGACGGGGTCGGCGTCGCCCCGACCTTGGCCCAGGGCTTGGTCCTGGCTCAGGCCCTGGCGGATCGTCCAGGCTCCGGCTTCGGCGAGCACCTGGACGCAGGTGCTGCAATCGGCGTCGAGGAACAGCAGCAGCGCGGGGCGGCCCGGCGTCAGGAGGCGGTCGAGCCGGGCCGTGTCGTCCCGCCTGGCCGTGTCGAGCCCGGGTGCCGGCGCGCCGGGAGCGATGCCTGCCCGCCCGGGGCGGTGCGGCTGGGTGCGCGACAACTGGTGCACCTGCCTGACCAGTCCCGAGACGACCAGCGCGAGCAGCGCGATCGCCGCCCACGAGGCGATCAGGGCGCTGGTGGTGAAGTCCATCGCGACGACACTCCTTCTGTGGTCCGGTGCACGGTGGCGTTGGTCGGCGGATGGTCGTGGGCGGCGGTCGGCGCGGTCATCACCGGGGCCGGGGCCGGTCGCTGAACAGTGGCCGGGGCCGGCTCGTGCATGGCGGCGGGCAGGAACCACAGCAGCGCGGTGCAGGACGGTGCGGCGAGCATCAGCGTGACCAGCTCCGCCGTGGACAGCCGTACCGGTCCTGCCCCGGCGATGACCGCGCCGACCGCCGCGAGTCCGGCCAGGGCCGCGGCCCGCCGGGTCACCCAGCGGCTGAGGGGCAGATCCCGGCGTGAACAGCCGCACGGACCCCGACGACCGAGGGCGAGGACGTGCCGCGTGTAGAGCGCATAGAGCCCGAGGAGAGCGGCCCCCGCGGCGAGTACGCCTTGGAGCAGCCGCTGGTGACCCGTCGTCAGTGCGACCGCGCCGGCCACCCCCAGGGCGCCCTCGGTGACCGGCAGGACGACGGCCACGAACCGGCGCAACCGCGGTCCCAGCACGCCGTGCACCCGCAGTGCCTCGCCCAGGGCGGCGGGACGGGCCGCGTGGGAGCCCGTACCCACGAGCAGGCTCAGGACGACGATCGCGGCGGTGAGCCCGCCGTAGAAGCCGATCATCGCCGGGTCACCCGGTGAGCCGCAGCTTGAGCCGCCCGACGGCCTCGGGCACCCGCTCGACGGACGCCGACGCCAGCGGCACCACCGTGGCCCAGATCTCGGTGGAGGAGAGCACGAAGAACGGGCTGCCGTCGGAGAGCGTGTCGCGGAACAGCTCGCCGGACGCCACCGCCACCCCCTTCCAGGGCGGAAGCTGAGCGGTGTGTTCCTTCGTCCGCCGCGACAGCTCGAGCAGGCCGAGGCCGGGCACTTCTTTGATCAGCGTCGCGGGTCGCGTGAAGGCGCTCCCGGCCGACCTACTGGGCTGGAGAGTGAGCCCGTACTCGCTCTCGGCGATGCCCACCGACCGCAGCAGCCCGAGCACTTCGGTCACGCTCAGGCCGTACAAGCGGGTCACGAGTGCGTGGCGCTCGCCCCGCCATACGACGAGCAGCGGCCGCTCCACGAGCCCCGAGCGCGGCTCGCGCTCGATCGACTCGTAGACACGCAGCGTGCCCTTCTGGAAGGTGAGCTCGGAATCGGGCGCCCCGAGGCTCAGGGAAGAGGCGACATCGTCGCCCAATGTGGCCGGCCCGGCGGTGAACTCGACCAGGCGCGCACCGACGACCACCTCGACGGCCGAGGTGCACGGCGCCCGCAGATCGAGGTCGCCCTCCAGGCGGTACGTCCCGCCGTCGAGGGCGCGATGAGTGACGAACGATGCGACCATGTGCATCCTCCTGGGGGGCGCGGGGCGGAGCGGCACCGCGACCCCAGAGGAAGCTAGACAAGGGGCATGGACCTGTCAATCCATCAGAACAGGCGGACCGCCAGAGGCAGGGCCGCGATCCGGAGCCGAGCGCCGGGACCGTGGACTCGCCACCATGCATCGCGATCCGCGGGATACACGCCCGACGAACACTGACGTCGCTGGAAGAAACCCCTCACGACCTGAATGACTTTGCCGATCCTTTACCATGGAGTCGTCGAGCCCGCCCCTGGACGGGTCAACTCGTCCCACCATGGAAAGGTGTGAGCGTCCGCCGATGGGCGAGCCTTCCAGTACCCGACCTCGCGCGGTCCCCGCGTCCCTGGCCGATCCTGGGACGGAGGTGACCCGATGACCGAAGTGCTCCTCCTGCTGGTGGCGATCCTGCTGTCGCTCGCCTGTGGTGGGTTCGTCGCGGCGGAGTTCTCGCTCACCACGGTCGAGCGCAGTGCCCTGGAGCACGCGGCGCGGCGCGGCGAGCACGGCGCAGCAGGTGCCCTCAAGGCCGTCCGGAACCTGACTTTCCAGCTTTCCGGCGCCCAGCTCGGGATCACGGTCACCAACCTGGTGGTCGGCATGCTCGCCGAGCCGTCGATCGCCAAGTTGATCGCGGGTCCGCTCGGCTCGCTGGGGCTCTCGCGCTCCACGGCGACATCCTTCGCCCTGGTCATCGGCACGGGTCTGTCGACCGTGTTCTTGATGGTGGTCGGCGAGCTGGTGCCCAAGAACTGGGCGATCTCCTCGCCACTGGCCGTGGCCCGGCGCGTCGGCACGCCCCAGCGCTGGTTCAGCGCCGCCTTCCGCCCCTTCATCACCCACCTCAACAACACGGCGAACCATGTCGTACGCCGCTTCGGCCTCGAACCGGCCGAGGAGCTCGCCTCCGCGCGCGGCCCCCAGGAACTGGTGGCCCTCGCCCGGCACTCCGCCAAGGAGGGCGCTCTGGAGGCGGACACCGCCGAGCTGTTCGTCCGCACCCTCAACCTCGCCGACCTCACCGCCGAGAACGTGATGACGCCGCGCGTCCAGGTCATGGCCCTCGAGGCGCAGGCCACGTGCGAGGACGTGGCGAACGCGACCCGCGCGACCGGCCTGTCCCGCTTCCCCGTCTACCGCGGGAACCTCGACTCGGTCGTCGGCGTCGCGCACATCAGGGACGTGGTGGCCGTACCCGCCGAGAATCGGCAGCACTGCTCGGTCGCGCGGGCCATGCGCGAACCGCTCTTCGTCCCGGAGTCCCTCACCGTAGACAGGCTGCTCGACCGGCTCTCCGGCAAGAACACCATGGCCGTCGTCATCGACGAGTACGGCGGCACCGCCGGGGTCGTCACACTGGAGGACATCGTGGAGGAGGTCGTAGGCGAGGTCCACGACGAACACGATCCCCTGGAGGCACCCGACCTGGCCCCGGCCGGCAGGGACGGCACCGGTCGCACGCTCTACCTGGCCGACGGCTCGGCCCGCATGGACCAGCTCGCCCGCGTCGGGCTACGGGTGCCCGAAGGGCCGTACGAGACGCTTGCCGGGCTCGTCGCCACGGAACTCGGCCGTATACCCGTCAGGGACGACCACGTGGAGGTCTCCGGCTGGCGCCTGGACGTGGTGGACGCCTCGGGGCGTCGGGCCGCGCGCGTGCTCATGCGCGCGCCGCGCGCCGAGCGGGAGGGGGAGCAGTGACCGTCGTCCAGTTGTTGATCGGTCTGCTGACGCTCGTCGCGAACGCCTTCTTCGTGGGCGCCGAGTTCGCTCTGATCTCTGTCCGCCGCAGCCAGATCGAACCCCACGTCGAGGCCGGCGACCGGCGTGCCCGCAGCGTGCTGTGGGGCCTGGAACATGTGTCGACGCTGCTGGCGGCGGCACAACTCGGCATCACCCTGTGCACCCTGGTCCTCGGTGTGGTCGCCGAACCCGCGATCGAACATCTGCTGGAACCCGTGTTCCATGCGGTGGGCATTCCGCAGGGAGCGGGCCGCGTGGTGTCGTTCGTGATCGCGCTGACCCTGGCGACCTATCTGCACATGCTGTTCGGCGAGATGGTGCCGAAGAACGTCGCGCTCGCGGAGCCCGTGCGCTTGGCGCTGCTGCTCGGCCCTCCGCTCGTCGCACTGTCCCGGGCCCTGCGCCCGGTGATCTTCATCGTCAACGCCTTCGCGAACACCCTGCTCACGCTGTTGCGCGTGGAGACCAAGGACGAGGTGACCGCCACCTTCTCGGACGACGAGCTGGCGCGGCTCGTCAAGGCCTCCACCGCGGCCGGGCTCATCGACGACCGTGCCCAGGAGCGGCTGCACGACGCCCTGGAACTGGGCCGCCGGCCCGTCCGCGACGTGGTCGTCCCGCTGGAACGCGTGGTCTACACGCGCGTGGGCATCACTCCGGATCAGCTGGAACGGCTGTCTGCCGAGTCGAGATTCTCCCGCTTCCCCGTCGTGGACGACAACCGGCGGATCATCGGCTATCTGCACGTCAAGGACGCGCTGGAGGCGTCTCCGCCGGACGAACCGTTCCGGGTGCGGGACATCCGCGCCGTCCCGCGGGTGCGGGAGGACACACCGCTCGACGACGTGCTCACCGCCATGCGTCGCAGCCGTACACACCTGGCGGGGGTCATCGGCGAGGACGGCCGGCTGGCGGGGCTGGTGACGATGGAGGACGTACTGCGGGAGCTGTTCGGCCGGCGGCGCGAGCCGGGACAGGTCGGCTGACGGGGCCCCGCCGCTCGGTCGGCACGGCTCCGGGCGGGAGCCGTCTCAAGGTGGCGCGGGGTGACCGACCGGCGGGTATGCCCGCGGGATACCATCGACGGCGCCATGCAGACGAACCCCGAACACACCAGCCTGGTCGCCGTGGGCGACTCCTTCACCGAAGGCATGTCGGACCTGTTGCCCGACGGCTCCTACCGCGGCTGGGCCGATGTCCTCGCGGGCCGGATGGCGGCGCGATCGCCCGGTTTCCGGTATGCCAATCTCGCCGTGCGCGGCAAGCTGATCGGGCAGATCGTCGACGAGCAGGTGGCGGTCGCCGCCGCGATGCGGCCCGATGTGATCACGCTGGTCGGCGGCCTGAACGACACGCTGCGGCCCAAGTGCGACATGGGGCGGGTCCGGGGCCTGCTCACCGAGGCGGTGGAACGGCTGGCTCCCTCCTGCAAGCAGTTGGTGCTGATGCGCAGCCCAGGCCGGCAGGGCCCGGTCCTCGAACGCTTCCGGCCGCGCATGGAGGAGCTGTTCGCCTGCGTCGACGAACTCGCGGAGCGGCACGGCGCACGCGTGGTCGACCTGTACGGGGCGGCGTCGCTCGCCGATCCCCGCATGTGGGACGTCGACCGGCTGCATCTGACGGCAGAGGGACACCGCCGCGTGGCGGAGGCCGTGTGGCAGACGCTCGGGTACGAGGCCGAGGATGCCGAGTGGCGCACGGCACTGCCCCCGTCCGCGCCGCCGAGCTGGCTCACCCGCCGTACCGCGGACGTCCGCTTCACCCGGCAGCATCTGCTGCCCTGGATCGGACGCCGGCTCACGGGCCGCTCGTCGGGCGACGGCCGGACAGGCGCCCAGTTTAGCGCTGAGCTGGGCAAAGCCTTCTGGGTCACCCCTGCGGACCACGCAAACCCCGGCCCTGTGACGGACTGGCGACGAGTGGAGCCCTGACCCGGAGCCCCACCCGGCTGCCATGCACCGATTGAACGCGGGGCGCCGCCTCCCTCCCTGCCATCGCCCGCTGTACCTGCCTGCTGATTCAAGCGTGTGCGCCGTGGGTGCTCGGGTC
>NZ_JAYWVC010000750.1:0-553 GCF_036281785.1 Streptomyces chiangmaiensis
GGCCCTCAAAGTCATCAAGGACCGGTTGCCGATACACCGCCGGGCCGGGATGCCCCGCTGGAAGAAGAAGCGCAAGGCGCGGCCGAGCCTGAACTACGCCCGGCGCGGCTTCCGCCTCAAAGACGGGCGTCTGCATCTGGCCGGCGGCATCGTGGTGAGCGTGGTGTGGTCGCGGGACCTGCCCGCGGATGCCTCCAGCGTGCGCGTGTACCAGGACAGTCTCGGGCACTGGTACGCGTCGTTTGTTGTCCCGGCCCCAGTTGAGCCGCTGCCGGCGACCGGCCGTGTCCTCGGGGTGGACTGGGGGGTTGCCGAGACGGCCACCACCACCGATGACGCCTACGACCTCCCCCACGCCGAACACGGCCGCAAAGCCGCGCAGCGGCTGGCGAAGTATCAGCGGATGATGGCCCGCAGACGGCCCCCCAAGGGACAGCCCGCTTCGAAGGGCTACCGGACAGCGCAGACACAGGCCGCGAAGCTGCACAAGAAGATCGCGAGGCAGCGTGAGGACACCGGCCGCAAGTGGGCCAAGTCCGTGATGCGCGGTCAT
>NZ_JAYWVC010000751.1:0-552 GCF_036281785.1 Streptomyces chiangmaiensis
CGGGGAGGCGGTGGCCCCTTTCGCCCGACAGGTTGAGCTCCTGGACACCGTCCCCGGTATCGACCTGCGGACGGCCCAGGGCCTGCTGGCGGAGTTCGGCGCGGACATGAGCGTCTTTGGGACCGCATCGCGCTTCGCATCCTGGGCCGCAGTCTGCCCTGGCAACCACGAGTCCGCCGGACGCAAGCGCTCGGGAAGATCCCGCAAGGGCCCCAAGTGGCTCGCGATCTACCTGCATGACGCCGCGATGGGCGCCATCCGCACGAAGAACACCTACCTCGCCGCCCAGTATTCCCGCTTACGGCCACGGCTCGGACACGCCAAGGCCCTGGTCGCGATCGAGCACAGCATCCTCGTCTCGATCTTCCACATGCTCACCCGCGACCAGGCCTACCACGACCTCGGCGGCGACTACTTCCTGCGCCGCAACGACCCCGCTCGACAGGCCCGCCGCCTCATCGGCCAACTCGAAGCCCTCGGCTACCACGTCCAGGCCGAACCCGCCCCAGCCACACCATGACCGGGTCGAGGACCTGCTGAACGCCGTTTTCT
>NZ_JAYWVC010000752.1:0-549 GCF_036281785.1 Streptomyces chiangmaiensis
AAGTTCCTCGCGGCTTGGGTGACCCAGGCCGTGGTGGGGTGGACAGTCGCGCCCAGGATGCGGATGCGGCGGTTGGCGTGCTCGATGACGGCGAAGACGTACAACGTCGCACCGTTCAAGGTGGTGGCGGTGAAGAAGTCGCAGGCCAAGATCGCGTGGGCCTGGCTGCGCAAGAACGCGGCCCAGGTCTGACGGCCACGTTCGGGCACCGGCTCGATCCCGTGCGCTCGCAGGATCTCCCAGACCGTGGACGGTGCGACCTTGATGCCGAGCACGGCGAGTTCGCCGTGGATACGCCGATACCCCCAGAAGCTGTTCTCGCGAGCCAAGCGCAGGACAAGGGCCTGGATACTGCGCCGGATCGGCGGCCTGCCAGACCGCTTGCGACGGGAGGCGTCAGCGTGACGACGACGCATAAAATCACGGTGCCACCTCAGGACCGTCTCCGGCGAGACGATCAGATGCAGCTGCCGCAGCGTAGGCCTGGGGAGTCGGTGGAGGAGCGCGGCCAGGAAAGCGCGATCCGCCGGGGTGACGCGGGGCCTGTCG
>NZ_JAYWVC010000753.1:0-548 GCF_036281785.1 Streptomyces chiangmaiensis
CCGCACGGAGTTCGCTGCGAGCGGCTTGCAGACGTGCTTCTTCTTCGTCCTGGCGTCGGTCTTGCCGTTGCGCCGACCGTCGCACTGCTCCCTGCAGCGCCGCAGCCGCGCGTAGAACAGCTCCAGCTTCTCGGCGGTCAGCTTGCTTGCCTTGAGGTCACCGAAGGTGGGCTTGAGGTAGTTGCGGATCAGTCCTTCGGTCCGCTCGTACGACGTCTCGTCCAGCTCGGCGATGCCGAGCCACCGGTCGAGCAGGAACGACAATGCCACCTGGCTCTTGGGGTGGCGCTGCTCGTCGACCTCGTGAAGGAGTCTCGTGCGGACCTTCTCGGCTTCCTCCGGGGTGGTGGCCTGCTCGTGGAGGTAGAGGTCCTTCTTCGTGAGCGGGTCACGACCCGCGTAGACCCGCACCTGGAGACCGTCTCCGTGGGAGCGGATGCTGCCGCGCTGGCGGCGCCTGGATCGTGTGTTCGTCATGGCTGTGGAACCTATTCATGGTCAATGCCATGGCCACGACGATCAGCGCGCCTACACCGTAGGGGTAAACA
>NZ_JAYWVC010000754.1:0-548 GCF_036281785.1 Streptomyces chiangmaiensis
GCGCACGGAGTTCGCCGCGAGCGGTTTGCAGACGTGCTTCTTCTTCGTCTTCGGACCTGCCTTGCCGTTGCGCCGGCCGTCGCACTGTTCCCTGCAGCGCCGCAGCCGTGCGTAGAACAGCTCCAGCATCTCGGCGGTGAGCTTGCTTGCCTTGAGGTCGCCGAACGTGGGCTTGAGGTAGTTGCGGATCAGGCCCTCGGTCCGCTCGTAGGAGGTCTCTTCGAGCTCGGCGATGCTGAGCCACCGGTCGAGGAGGAACGACAGAGCGACCTGGCTCTTGGGGTGTCGCTGCTCGTCGACCTCGTGGAGGAGTCTGGTGCGGACCTTCTCGGCCTCTTCCGGGGTGGCGGCCTGCTCGTGGAGGTAGAGGTCCTTCTTTGTGAGCGGGTCACGCCCCGCGTAGACCCGTACCTGGAAGCCGTCGCCGTGGGGGCGGATGCTGCCGCGCTGACGTCGCCTGGATCGTGTGTTCGCCATGGCTGTGGAACCTATTCATGGTCAATGCCATGGCCACGATGACCAGCGCGCCTACCCCGTAGGGGTAAACG
>NZ_JAYWVC010000755.1:0-546 GCF_036281785.1 Streptomyces chiangmaiensis
GGGACCGTGCACGGCGCGCAGAGCGGTCGCGCACTGCGGGCTGTGCACGGGATGCCCTTCGCGCCGTACCGTCTCGTACGCGGCGCGAGGCGGGTTGAGCAGGGAGCGTCGGCTTGGGAACCCGCCACCCGAACGCACGTTCATTTAGCATCGCGTTGCCTGGATGAGGTTCCCGCCTGACGAATCGAGTGAGCCCGTGAGTGAAGATGTCCTCTCTGTCATTCCGACCGACCCGCACTGGCAGCCCGAGCAGGCCGCGGCTGACCGTACTGCGTCGATCGTGGAGGACCTGGCCTCCGGGCTCCCCGACGGCGTCGACGTCGAGATCGACGTCACCTGGTACGACACACTCACCGTTGTCGACTGTGGCCAGAATCTGCAGAAGATCGGTTGTCCCCACTGCGGAGCGTCGATCGACACCGAGTGGTGGGCCGACCTACTCGAAGCCCACTGCGACGACGGCTTCGCAACCCTCGGCGTGGTGGTCCCCTGCTGCGGCACCGCGACCTCGCTGGACGCACTGGACTACGACTGGCCCTGTGGCTT
>NZ_JAYWVC010000756.1:0-545 GCF_036281785.1 Streptomyces chiangmaiensis
CTTGGCGAGGACCTTGCCCAACTCCACGTTTTCGCCAGTCGGCCGCCCCCGGGCGAACCGGCCGACAGGAGAAGTCACAAAGTCGGGTCGGCGGCCGCCCGTCAGTGATGACTCCTGAACGAGTCCAAGCCGTCCTGCGGATACCCGCCGACGGCGACAGCACCGCCCAGATCGCGCGCTCGTTCGAGGTCCGTGTTTCGAGCGTCTCCCGCGCTCTTGCAAAGCACGACGCGGAGACGGCTGTCACCATGCGGTAACGTCGTGAGCGACCGGGCCACGCGGCTGACGCTGATCTACGAGGCCCGGTCACCGTCCCTGAGCCTTTACGGACGAACGCGGACGATCGTCGCCCCCTTACGCCGCTCAGTCGGGTTGAAGACAGCGACGGCATCATCGCGGCTATCGACGTTGCCGATGTTTGTCCGCAGCCGACCATCCGACCTGCTGGACGACTTCACCGGGTTCCTCCGAGGATGCCTCGGCCTTCAGGCCGGGGAGGAATCGGACTCGGAGCAGGGCAGGGCAGGGATAGCCGGATCGCCGCC
>NZ_JAYWVC010000757.1:0-545 GCF_036281785.1 Streptomyces chiangmaiensis
ATGGTGCTTGTGTTTTCCGGACCACCACAGGTCTGCGCCGTTGGGGCCGGGAGCGGCGACGCGGTCGGTGCGGATGACGGTGCCGTCAAGGTTCAGATGTGTCAGCCCGGCCGCCTTCGCGCGTTCCAGCGCAGTCGCAAGGTCCGGCGCCCCGGCCGCCAGAACGGTCAGTCCCTCATGGAGGTAGCGGTATGCGGTGGAGGCCGACAGGCCGTTGTCGCGGGCGAGTTGGGAAAGGCGGGTGTTGTCGATGAACCAGCGCAGGACGAGCACTGCCTGCCGGAAGCAGCCCAGCGCCCGCCTGCCCCTGCGGGTTCCGGCCGCGATGCGGTGGTCACGCAGGAGCCGGGCCAGGTGCTCGGCGGTGGACCGCTTCACATCGAGCACCGCGGTGTATGTGACACTGGTCGACACGTGAGGCCCCTCGGTCAGAACAATCCGTCGCAAGATCGTTCCTACCAGGGGCCTTACGCCTGCCCGGACTTGGGGACCGCACGGGCCGCAGCGGAAGCATCGCGATCACAGCGAGCGACGGACGCTTACCG
>NZ_JAYWVC010000758.1:0-543 GCF_036281785.1 Streptomyces chiangmaiensis
ACGGGCATAGCGGCCGGCATGGCCAGTTGAGCGAGAGGCGCCGAGATGCCCCTTCACACCCGGCGGGACGCCCGCGGGTCCTGAGGATGGCTCCCACGTCGGTGGTAGGTCCGTTCGTTGTCTGTTCGTGCTTGACCCGTCGTCAGGCTGGGCTGGAGGCTGAGCCGCCCCCTCCACATCTTCCCATTCGTATCTCGAAGATGGGCCTGCCCCATGCGTACCCTCATCCGCGCCGGCGCACTGACCGCCGGCGCCTCGGCCGTGCTGCTCCTTGCGTCGGCCGCGCACGCCACCGCTCCCGGTGACAACGGCACAGTGAAGATCCACGACGCCAAGACAGGGGAGGAGCTGCGCCGCAACGAGCCCCACGTCTGCACGTTCTACCTCGACGCCTTCGGCTTCGACGCGGTCCAGCAGGTCGACTGGCACATCGAAACCTGGGCTCCTACCGCCGCCACCAAGGGCGAGACCGTCAAGTCCGGCGCCATCGTGTTGGATTCCGTGGGCCACGGCCGTACGGATGACCTGTCGCTGCCCGACGGT
>NZ_JAYWVC010000759.1:0-541 GCF_036281785.1 Streptomyces chiangmaiensis
CAGTCGGGGATGGATTCGGCGTTCGCTTCGGGTGATCAGGAGCAGGGCGACAACGCGCGGAGTCGGATGTCGGCGGCGAACTTCGACGGTGCGCGTTTCCGTTGAACTGCGTGGAACTCCGTGCAGTTGAGGTTTCTGGCCAGCGTCTCCTCAGGTCTGTTCTCCAGGTCTCGGTGAGGCCTGTCGATGGAAGTGTTTTCACGGGGAGTGGTGTGTGATGGTGGGTTCGGGTGCGGATCGTCGGTCGTACGACACGGGTGCGTCGGCGGATGTGCAGGGCAATATTCAGGCGGTGATCGGCCGGTTGGAGGAGGTCATCGCGCAGCGTGATCGTCAGGTGAAGGCGGCGATGGCGGACTTCACGGCTGATGGTGTGGCGGATGAGTACCACGGCAAGGAGTTGCGGTGGAATCGTGCGTCGCAGGAGGTCAAGAACATCATCGGGTTGTTGAGGTCGACGTTGGAGCAGAACGATTCGACGGCGCAGTCGACGATCGCGAAGGCGAAGGCGGCGGTCGACAACATCGGCTGACGTGGGCGG
>NZ_JAYWVC010000076.1:0-34217 GCF_036281785.1 Streptomyces chiangmaiensis
TCAACGCCCAGGTCGCCGAGTACTACGGTGAGGCACCGGCCAACATCAAGTCCTGCGACGAGACCAGCGACCCGGCGTTCTGCGACACCTTCCACGCCACCGACGAGAGCTACTGGAAGGACATCGCGTTCTGGACGACGCCGATCGAGCAGTGCCTCGACGGCCGTAAGGACATCACGTGTGTGCCCTATGCCAAGTGGGTGCAGGCCTGGGCGGAGATCAAGGGCTGAGGCGGTCCGCCGGCGGGTCCGTCGCACCACCCGCGACGGACCTGGGCCGGGCTGGAGCGTCCCACGGGTCTCACCATGGCGGGTTGTCGGCGAGGGCGCGTTGGTGACGGGCGAGTGCGTGGCCGATGTCACGGGTCGCCGGGTACAGCCTCAGATAGAGACCGTACAGGTCGTCGTACCGGGACCGCCGGAGGGCGTCGGGCACGACGCGTTCGCGCACCGGATTCCAGGCGTCGATGTCCACGTCTGCGATCGCGCGCGCGGAAAGCAACGCGGCCCCGTAGCTCGCGCCGATCGTGACGGTCCTGATCTCCTGTTCCAGACCGGTGACGTCGGAGACGATACGGGTCCACAGGCCGCCACGGGTGCCTCCGCCCACCGCGACGACCCGGCGGATGTCGGCGCCGGCCGCGCGCATCGCCTCCACGTTGTGCCGTACGCCGTAGGCGGTGGCCTCCAGCGCGGCACGGTACAGATCGCCGCGGGTGTGCTCCACCGTCAGGCCGGCGATCACGCCGCGGGCGTCCGGGTCGGCGACCGGGGTGCGTTCGCCCGCGAAGTAGGGCAGCATCAGCAGGCCCTTCGCGCCGGGGCCGGATGCCTCGGCCTCGGCGAGCAGCGCGTGGTGGTCGGGGACGCCGAGAAGGCTCCGCAGCCAGTCGATGATCACCCCGGAGGTCGCCATGCCGCCCGCCAGACTGCGCGTTCCGGGCAACGCCCCTACGGTGCTCCACAGTTGAGGTACCAGCAGCCGCTCCGACACCGTGTTGATCAGGAACATCGTGCTGCCGTACATGAGCATCAGATCGCCGGTGCCCTGGGCGCCCACGCTCAGCGCCTCCGACCAGGCGTCGATGGTGCCGGTGACGACCGGAGTCCCGCT
This sequence comes from Streptomyces chiangmaiensis, assembly GCF_036281785.1. NCBI lineage: Bacteria > Bacillati > Actinomycetota > Actinomycetes > Kitasatosporales > Streptomycetaceae > Streptomyces > Streptomyces chiangmaiensis. The sequence continues at coordinate 1,114 of NZ_JAYWVC010000076.1, forward strand.
GGGCAGCCCGGTGACGGCGGACGCCTCGGCGGTCACACGTCCGGCGATGTCGCCCGGCCAGCGCAGAGGCGGCAGTTCGATGTCCGGCGCGATGCGGCGGGCCCAGGGGCGGTACCACTCCTGGGCCAGGGAGTCGTACAGCGGTACGGACTGGCTGGCCGAGTGGTGGTCGAGGACGTAGGCGCCGGTGAGCTGCCGCACGAGGTATGAGCTGGGCATGTACAGCCGCCGGGCACGGGCGGTGACGTCTGGGCGGTGCTCGGCCAGCCAGGCGATCTTGGGGCCGACCGCCTGGGTGGACAGCAGGGATCCACAGCGCCCGAGGACGGCGTCGCGGCCCAGTTCGGCGTCGAGCCGGGCGATCTGTGCGGTGGCGCGGGTGTCCACGCCGTAGAGGATGGCCGGGTGCAGCGGTGTGTCCGTCTCGTCGGCCAGGGCGACGCAGGGGCCCATGCCGCTGACGCCGACCGCGTGGACGACGGTGCCCGGTGGCACCAACTCGTGGGCGAGCGAGATGAATTCGTCCCACCACACGCGCGCGTCCATCTCGACGTGGCCGGGCCGGGGGCGGTCCACCGCATGGGGGCGCACGGCGGTGCCCAGAACCGTTCCGTCCGCACCGACCAGCACGCCTTTGCTGCTGGACGTACCGATGTCGACACCGAGCACCGTCATGCGTTCCCGTCCTCCGCCTAGAGACTCCCGGGACATCGTTCCCCTCTTCGAGGACGATCAGCGGTCACAACGCGAAGTGGATACCGCTTTGTTGACGTCTCAGCCGTCCGCCGGTGCCCCCATCGCGGGCAGTACCAGGGTGAAGACCGAGCCGACACCCACCTCGGAGGCCGCCGTGGCGATACAGCCGTGGGCGGCGGTGAGTTGACGGACGATGGGCAGGCCGAGGCCGCTGCCTCCGGTGCGTCTGCTGCGGGACTTCTCGACGGGCCAGAACCGGTCGAACACATGCGGCAGGTCCTGTGCCGCGATGCCGTTGCCGGTGTCGGCCGCCTCGAAGACCGCCCGGTCGCCGTCGGCCCGCGCGAAGTTCCCGCAGCGGGCGCACGAGCCGGGTGGCGACCACCGCGGTCACGGCCACCGTCAACGCGAGGACCAGCCCGGTGACCCCGACGACCTTGGCCTTGTTGCCGGAGGACATGTCGAAGCGCGGGAGCGTGGTGCCGCCGTTTCCCAGGAAAAGGTCGGCCACAGGGGCGACGTAGGGGTCGGGCTGCCGCCGTCGGGCTTCGATGACGCAGTCGTTCGCCCGCGGATCGGCGGCTGTGGGGCGTCCCCTCCCGGTCTTTCCCTACAGGATGTAGCCGGGCTCGACGCCCTTGATGGAGAAGCCCACGGAGAGGAAGACCTGAGACGCGGGATGCGCCTCCTCCCGCTTCGGACAGGACTCGGTCAGGCTCGGGGCGGTGGGCCGAACGCCAGGGCGGATCACGCGCAGAACCAGGCGGGTTGTTGCCGTTTCAGGACATCGGCGATCTTGGCGGAGGGACACGCTCCGGGACAGGATGCGCGCATGAAGGGTGACCTCTTTTCCAGTGACCACATGGTGCAGCCGGCCGCCGCGCCGGGCATGTCCGTGCAGAACGCCAAGTCCATCCGGTACGTCGTGAACGGCGAGATGCTGGCCCGGCAGGGGGCGATGGTCGCCTACCGCGGAAATCTGCAGTTCGAACGCAAGGGCCAGGGCGTGGGCGGGATGCTCAAGCGGGCCGTCACCGGTGAGGGGCTGCCGCTGATGACCGTGCGCGGACAGGGCGAGGCGTGGTTCGCGCACGAGGCGCAGAACTGTTTCATCGTGGACGTCGAGCAGGGCGACGAGTTCACCGTCAACGGGCGGCATGTACTGTGCTTCGACGCGACCCTGGCGTACCGGATCCAGACCGTGAAGGGCGCGGGCATCGCCGGCGGCGGACTGTTCAACAGTGTGTTCACGGGGCACGGCCGGCTGGGCCTGATCTGTGAGGGCAACCCTCTCGTCATACCCGTCACGCCGGAGTATCCGGTGTACGTCGACACCGACGCGGTGGTGGGCTGGACGGCGCGGCTGCACACGTCGCTGCACCGGTCGCAGTCCATCGGATCGATGCTGCGCGGCGGTTCGGGCGAAGCGGTCCAGCTCAAGCTGGAGGGCGAGGGGTACGTTGTCGTTCGGCCCAGCGAGCTGACCCCGCAGAAGGAGCACTGACCGCAGGGGCCCCGCCGTCGCGGCGGAGCCCCTTCCCGCGTGGGTCGTCAGCACCCAAAAGCGGGGGCGTCGACCGCTGGCGCATTGACGGCGGCCCAGGCCACCAGGGCTCGGCGTGATGCACTCAACGCCAACGTCGCACCGGAGCCGCGGCCGTCGTCGCCGCATAGGCCCGCCGCACCGTCTCGCGGCCATGCCGCAGCACCGACTCCGCCAGAATGCCAGCGAGTTCCTCAAGGGGCACGGGGGAACGCCGGCGGCGTTCCCCCGTATCTCACGGAGCCCGGATGCGTGCACCGCCGCCCGCCGCGACGCGCGAGTACGACGTCCTGGGCGAGGATGCCGCCTGGCGTGCGCCGAGTCTGCGATGTCAGCCGGCCAGGGCCGCGAGGGTGGCGTCGAGGTCGGTGGCCTTGGGCTGGTTATGGGGGAGTTTCGCGAGGACTTTGGCCATGCCACAGGTGTCGGTGAGGGCGGAGAAGACCAGGCCGCCGGCGACGCCCGCGGACAGCCAGCGGGCGGCGGGCCAGCGTCGACCGGTGAGCAGGCCAGCCAGGATGAGGGAGCCGGCGGCGAGGCGGACCTGGCGTTCCATCGCCCAGGTGGCACGGGTGCCGGCGGTGCGGTGGACGTCGTGGCCGAGCTGCATCCAGGCGGTGATGCCGCCCGTCAGGCTGGCGGCGGCGATGCCGTGCTCGGCCAGGCGCTCGCGGGCCTGGGCCGAGCGGGTGCCGGAGGCGCATACGAGGAGGAGGCCGCCACGGTCGGCGGCGGTCTTCAGCGCGGGCAGGGCCGCGTCGAGGTGGTCCAGGGGGATGTTGTGGGCGCCGGGCAGGTGGCCGGAGGCGAACTCGCCGGGGGTGCGTACGTCAATGACGGTCAGGTCGGCGAGGCCGGCGTGGGCCTGGTCGGCGGTGAGGGAGGTGGTGTGTGCCACGGGGATTTTCCTTTGCTCTTCATGAGTTACCCCTTATACAGGATACCCAAGGGGGTATTCCGCGAAGGAGCGTGGGCTGTGGATTTGACGATGGCGGCCGAGGAACTGAAGACGGTGGTCAACCGGCTGCGCCGGGCACAGGGCCAGATCGCCGGTGTGATCAGGATGATCGAGGAGGGGCGGGACTGCGAGGACGTGGTCACGCAGCTGGCGGCCGCTTCCCGGGCCTTGGACAAGGCGGGTTTCGCGATCATCGCCACCGGTCTGCAGCACTGCCTGACCGATGCGGACATGGCCGCGCCGGAGGACCGGGAGCAGATGCGCGCCCGTCTGGAAAAGCTGTTTCTGTCGCTGGCCTGAGCAGCCGGTGCCGCTGGCCGACCCGCTCGGATCAGGCAAGGGCGTCGACGAGCATGAAGACGGCGACGGCCAGCAGCATGACGGCGAAGGTGCGCTGCAGCAGGGTGCCGGTGACCTTGGCGGCCAGGCGCTTGCCGTCCCAGGCGCCAAGGATCGCGGCCCCGGTGAAGGGGGCGATCACCGCCCAGTCGACGCCGACCGTGGTGGCGCTGCGGGTGGCGAGCGAGGCGAGCGAGTTCGCCGAGATGACCAGCAGGCTGGTGCCGACGGCGGCCTGCATCTCGAATGTCAGCACCGCGACCAGGGCGGGCACGGCGAGGAAGCCCCCGCCGACCCCGAGCAGACCCGTCAGCGCCCCCAGTCCCGCGCCGACTCCCGCAGCCTTCGCCGGCCGCACCGTCGTCCGGCCGGTGCTCGTCCGGCCGGGGCGCAGCATGCGCACAGCGGCGAGAGCGGCGATGGCGGCGAACGCGGCGGTCAGGACCGGCTGCGGCAGGCGAGCGGCGGCAACGCTGGCCGCAGCGGAGGGCAGGAGCCCGGCCGCGGCGAACAGAGCGCCGGCCCGCCAACGCACGGTGCCGGTGCGTGCATGGGCGTACAGGGCGGTGAGCGAGGTGGCGGTGACGCTGATCAGGCTCGCGGTGGTGGCGGCGGCCGGGGTGAAGCCGAGCAGGTAGATCAGCGCGGGCACCGCCAGAACGCTGCCGCCCCCGCCGAGCGCGCCGAGCGCGAGCCCGACCACGGCACCAGCGGCCAGGGCCAGAATCAGCGCGCTCACGCTATGGCACCGCTGGTGCCGCGATCCCCGGTGACCGGCAGGCCCCCGAGGGCCCGGGCGGTCATGCCGCCGACGACGTCACTGGCTTCCACACCGCGGGCGGCGAGGATGTCGGTGGCTGTGCGGGAGCGGTTTCCGGAGCGGCAGACGGCGACCACCGGCTTGCCTTGTCCGGCTTCGGGAAGAGCCGTCCGCGCCCTCAGGCGGCTCAGCGGCAGGTGCAGCGCACCTGGCGCGTGCCCGGCCTGCCACTCTGGCAGCCCACGGACATCCAGCAGGACCGCCTGCCCGTCACTGGCCTGGCGGTGGGCCTGCTGCGGGGTGAGGCGGGCAGGACCACGGCGAAGAAGCGAGAACATTGTTTGATCACTCCGTGCAAGTCGTTCAGTCGGTGCCGTTGGGCCTGGTGAGGGTGAGGCCTGCCGTGGTGGCGGCGTCGAAGCCGTCGTCGACGGCGACCACGTCGCGGCCAGCGGCATCCAGCAGGGACGCGGCGATCGCCGCGCGCATCCCTCCGGCGCAGTGCACCCACACCACTCCGTCGGGCACCTCGCCGATGCGGCCGGGCAGTTCGTGGATGGGGATGTGGACCGAGCCGTCGACGAACCCTCCTGCACGCTCGGCATCGCGCCGCACGTCCAGCACCACCACCTGCTCGCCGCGCTCACGCACCGCGGTGAGGTCGGCGAAGCGGGCGCGAGGGAAGGAGGCGAGCTCCTCGTCCGAACGGATCCAACCGGCCGGATCGCCGGTGGCGGCGGCGGCCGGGCGGTCGATGCCGACCCGAGCCAGCTCGCGCTGTGCGTCGGCGACCTGCTCGGACGTCCCGGCCAGCAGGGTGACCGGCTTGCCCCACGGGATCAGCCACGCCAGGTAGGTGGCGAGCTTGCCTTCACCCTCGAAGTTGAAAGATCCGGTTACATGCCCTTGGGCGAAGGCGACCCGGCTGCGCAGGTCCACCACCCACTCCCCCGCGGCCAGCCGGGCGGCGATCTCCGCGGCGTCGGCGGGCGCGGGCGGGGTGAGGTCGACCGGCGCGGGGCCGGCGGAGTTGGCCGGGCCCATGTGCACGTAGTAGGCGGGCACGTCGTCCAGTGAGGCGAGCATCTCGGCGACGAAGGTGTCCACGTCCCGGGTCAGAGCGGCGTTGGAACGGCGCTCCTGGCCGATCGTGGTGGCGTCCCCCTCCGCCTGGGCGGAGGAGCAGAAACTGCCGAACCCGTGGGTGGGCAGCACCGGCACCTCGTCGTCCAGCTCGTCGGCCAGACGGTGGGCAGAAGCATGCTGGGCGCGGGCCAGCTGCTCGGTCAGCCGCGGCTCGACCAGGTCCGGCCGGCCCACGGTGCCGATCAGCAAGGACCCGCCCGTGAACGCCGCCACCGCCCGGCCGTCCTCCTCCAGCACGTAGGAGGTGTGGTGCGGGGTGTGACCGGGGGTGGCGATCGCGCGCAGCACCAGGTGCTCGTCCACCGTGAACGTGTCGTCCCCGGCGACCGGGGTGCGGGCGAAGGCGACCGACATGGTGTCGACGAAGAACACGACAAGGACTCCTACCGAGTGAGCGATGTACCCCCCGGGGTATCTGACACTCACCCTAACAGGAGTACCCCGGGGGGTATTCCGAAGAGGGGGAACGCCCTCTCGGTGGGTGGCGTCTCGCCTGGTTTGTGTACCCGGAGGGTCATAGAGGGGTCGACTGTTCCGCATCTGGCGCGAGTACCCGCGTCCTGCGACCGCACTGTCCGCCTCGACACATCGGCAAGTTGCCCGCGCACCTCAGACGATCATCTGAGGTGCGGACTGATCGGTGACTGTCGGGACGGGAAGACGGCGGCGAACGATCCGCGTTCTGGCCGACACGCTCGGGGCACGCTGCCACCGCTAAGTGCCTACGTGGCCGATCAGGGATTCTTCCCCAGTTCCCGGCCCGGCCGCACGACACGATCCCTGTACGAGTACACCTTCAGGGGGGATGCTCCAGCTCACCCTGCGAATCTGCTTAGCAGAATTTTGCCATCTATGTACATGACAATTGCTCGGGAGATCCTTTAACCTACCTGCGATTCGACCACTCGAATCGCCTGGAGCCCCACCGGCATGCCTGTGCCACAGGACCGTTTCGCATGCCGTCCAGCCAGCACGGCCAGTCATCACCGCACCACCCGCACGGTAGTTCGCGACCTGGGCTGCGCCGTCGACGAAGGGCTCATCCGAGGTCGCGTGTGGCTTTCATCCCCAACCACGGAGGAGACCCCTCGTGCGTATGAAGCTGCTCGCCGCCGTCACCGCAGCGGCCGCCGCCACTCTGACCTTCAGCACCACCGCCCAGGCCAACCATTCGTGGGGCGGCTACCACTGGGCCCGCACCGCCAACCCGTTCACGGTCAAGCTCGGCGACAACCTCAGCTCCACCTGGAAGAGCTACCTGAGCACCGCATCCAGCGACTGGTCCAAGTCCACCGTGCTCGACACCACCGTCGTGGCCGGCCAGTCCCCGGCCCGCCGCTGCCCCGCGACGAGCGGCCGTGTCGAGGTGTGCAACAACACCTACGGCAACAACGGCTGGCTCGGCATCGCGTCGATATCCGTCACCGGTGGCACCCACATCACCTCCGGCACGGTGAAGCTGAACGACACGTACTTCAACACCGCGACGTACAACACCCCCTCGTGGAGATCCCTGGTGACCTGCCAGGAGGTCGGACACACCTTCGGCCTTGACCACCAGGACACGAACTTCGACAACACCAACCTGGGCACCTGCATGGACTACACGAGCAACCCCGACGGGCCGCCCAGCAACCTCCACCCCAACCAGCACGACTACGACGAGCTGGCGACCATCTACGCGCACCTGGACTCCACGAGCACCGTGGACCAGTCCGCGGCCGTGCCACAGGTGAGCAACGACAGGTCCAGCTGGGGCAAGCGCGTGGCGCACGCCGCGCACGGCGACACCTACGTGCGGAACTTCGGCAACGGCAAATCGGTGATCACCTTCGTGGTCTGGGCGCGCTGAGCCCCCCTGCTGGCGAGGACGGCGGCCGGGGCGATCCGGCCGCCGTCCATCCGCGTCAGACCGAGGCGTGCACCGGTGTATCGGGACCGATGCGCTCGGCCACCATCTGCCGGAAGTGCGCGCATTGGGTGAAGTCCTCGTGATCGCAGGCCAGGGCGCACTCGATCAGCTCGAGGGAGTACTGCGCGGCGGCGATGCGGGATCGCAAGGCCGCGGCTTCCTCCTGCAAGATGTCGCGCCGCTCCGCCGGGTCGGCCGTGGCGGCCAGGGAGCGGATGGTGCCGAGGGACAGCCCCGCCTCCTTCGCGCGGAGAATCACGGCGACGCGAGTGAGATGGTCGACGCTGTAGCGACGTCGCCCGGCACGATCGCGACCGGGGGCGAGGAGGCCCATTCCTTCCCAGTGCCGCAGGACGTGCGTGGCCAGACCGAAGCGTTCCGCGACGGCCCCGATGCTCATCGCCGCGACATCTCCGCCGGCCGGCGCGCTCTGCTCGCTTGACTTCATGCCGACATTAACTCGCAGCCTGGTGCTCATGACCAAGGAGACAGAGCAGACACAGGATCCGACAGACGACCTCATCGCACTTCTCGACGCGGCCGACCGGCTGCCGGGAGCTGCAGAACTGCGGTCACGCTCCTTCGACTTGCTCAACCTCCCACCCGGGGCGTCCGTGGTGGACGTGGGCTGCGGGGCGGGACGCGCTGTTGCGGAGCTCGCCGAGCGCAGAGTGAAGGCCATCGGTGTGGATCCGGACAAGCGGATGATTGCCGTCGCTCGCAGCCGATGGCCCGCCTCGGACTACCGGATCGCGGGAGCCTACGAGCTGCCGCTGGCCGATGCTTCGATGGACGGCTTCCGAGCCGACAAAGTCTTCCACGAACTCGCTGAGCCCGAACGAGCCCTGGCAGAGGCGTACAGGGTTCTGGCTCCGGGCGGACGTGTCGTGCTGGTCGGACAGGACTGGGACACCTTCGTCATCGATTCCCGTGATCCGGCTTTGACGCGAACCATCGTGCATGCGCGTGCCGATCTGACCGTCAGTCCTCACGCTGCACGCCGCTATCGCAATCTGCTGCTGGAGGCTGCCTTCGGCCAGGTGACGGTGGAGGTGCACACGGGCGTCCTGTCCGGATCAGCAATGCTGCCGCTGCTCGCGGGACTGGCCGAGGGAGCCTGCTCCGCCGGCGCCGTCACGCGCGAGCAGGCGGATACATGGGTGGCGGAGCAGCGAAATCGGGCCGACACGGGCCGCCTGTTTCTGGCCCTGCCGATGTTCGTGGCGGCGGCGACCCGGCCCCGCTGACCCGGACCGCCGGGCCTCGTGCGAACTGGCGCCGTCAGGCCCGATTGGGGGCGATCGAAGTGGTCTTCTCCTGCATCGAGGCGGCCATGTGGCACACGCTGAACAGCACCTTCGTGGCTTCCTCCGTGACTTGCTGAACGAGGGTGTCGAAGCGGGCCAAGTCCGGGGCGATGTCTCGCCGGACGAGCTGGCGGGCTACTGCCTGCATGCGCTTGCCGGCGCCGGCGGCCTGACGTCCAAGGCTGCAGCCAAGCGGCTTGTCACCGTCACCATCGCGGGGCTGCGGCCTCAGGACTGACCCGCCGACGAGTGCGCGCGTGGCGCGCGCTGCGGCCCCGTTCCTGCATTGCGTCAGATATATCGGCGCCGCTGGCGATGCGCCTGGGTGAGGTCATCGTCCATGTCGGCACGGGCCGGCGGCGGAGCACGCCTTACCCGGTCAGAGATGGCGAGTGGAATGCCCGCTTGCAATGGTCCTGGAGCGCGGCAAGGGCAGGGATCGCCCCGGCTCTTCGGGGGCGCCGAGGAGCCGGGGCGATCGGCGGGTACGGCTCACTCAGAGCCGGTTGAGGATGCTCTGGAGCTGCTTCACCTCGGCGGACTGGCCGGTGACGATGTTGCCGGCCATCTTCACCGCGTCGGCGTGCTTGCCGTCCTTCTGCTCGTTCTTGGCCATGCTGATCGCGCCGTTGTGGTGGTCGATCATCATCTGCGCGAACATCTTGTCGAACTCCGTGCCCTTCATGGCTTTGAGTTCTTCCATCGCCTTGTCGGACATCATGCCGTCGCCCATGTCCATGCCGGGCATGTCCCCCATGGCGGTCGGCTTGCCCCAGGACTGCAGCCAGCCCGTCATCGCCTTGATCTCGGGGTCCTGAGCCTTCTCGATCTTCGTGGCGATGCTCTTGATCTCCGAGTCGGCGGCGCGGCCGTCGGCCAGCTTGGCCATCTCTACGGCCTGCTCGTGATGCGGGATCATCATCTGCGCGAAGTGGACGTCGGCGTCGTTGTAGGCCCCGGCTGTGGCGGTTTCCGTCGCGGCCGGGGAGCTGTGGCCGCTCCCGTGGTCCATGCTGCCCATGTCGTTGCTGTCGTTGCTGCAGGCGGACAGCAGCAGGGCTCCGGTGGTTACGACGCCAACGGCCGCGATGCGGCGGGCGGACTTGCGGCGCAGGGCGCGCGTGAAGACGGTCATGGTCGAATTCACCTCATGTGTTGTTCTTTGGCTGTTCGGGCGTACGCGAGATCGCGGAATCGCATTGGGTGCGCGTCCGCGAAGGCGTGACGGCCTACAGCCGCAGAACCGACAACCGGGTGAGGTCGGGACCGCGTGGCGGAGGGTTGGGGCGCTGCACGACGGGCGCCTGCGCGAGAAGGTCGGCCAGCCAGTCGGGGTGGCGAGCAAATGCCGAGCGCACGAGCGCGGCAAGCACCCAGGCACCCAGCAGCACGCCCACGCAGAGGGACATCATGTCCATGGCCATGGGCAGCTTGTGCGTCGAGGCCGTGTGCCCTGGGTTCTTCGCGTTGCTCGAGTCGTCGGCCGGTGCCGCTGCCATGGATTGGTGCGGTGGGCGGCCCTCGCTCACTGTGTTCATCGAGCTGTGGGACGCAGTGCTCATCCCGGCGGAGCTCGAATCTTGGGGATGCCCCACCGTGTGCATGAGGAACACGCCGAGCGCGAGTAGCACGACGAGCAGTAGGTGCCCGAAGGCGCCTCCTGTCCGTACGTGTTTGCTCACGTGCACTGCGGAGCCTCTTCCCATCCGACTGCTGCGGGTCCGTGCGTTCCGACAGTACCGAAAGGATCGAGAGCCCGCCGTGAGAAGTTACTCCTCCCCGGTTCTACTAAGCTGCTTGACGACAAATGAGGTAGCCGCTGTCGTGTGCCGAGTGTGATGTCGTCTCCTCGCGGCCTCGGAGAACGTGAGGATCCCGGCGTCTACGATGAACACTCACCGGTATGGGGATTCGCGCCTTCCGGGTCGAGGGGAGCGGTCGTGCGTCGGTTGGGTGAGCTCGAGGCGGAGATCATGTACCGCCTGTGGGCCTGGGGGCGTTCGGCCACCGCGCGCGACGTGATGACCGACCTCAACAAGAAGCGGCCCATCGCCTACAGCACGGTCAAGACCGTGGCCGACATCCTGTACCAAAAGGGCATGCTCACCAGGCAGAAGGAAGGCCGGGCCTGGGTGTACACGCCTACCTGCACCCGCCAGGAGTACACCGCGTCGCTGATGCGCGAAGCGCTGGGTGAGAACCCGGATCCCGCGGGGGCTCTGGCCAGTTTCGTGCAACAGATCTCCGGCTCCGAAGCGGACGCGCTACGCTCGGCGCTCCGCGCAGCGAAGAGGCGGAGCGAGGCGTGATCACAGCCGTGGTGCTGGCCGGATACGCGGCCTTGATGGGCGCCGCGGTCCCTCCCTTGCTGGCCCGGGCGCACTGGGCCCACCGCGCGCCGACCGCCGCGGTCTTCGCCTGGCAGGGCTTGATGGTGACGTTCGTCGTCACGGCAGCCTTGTCCGTGCATCACCTCGTCCTCGGCGAGCACCACGTTCACGAAAGGCTCTTCGGGCTGCTCACCTTCTGCGGACTGGCCACATCCGCCCCGGAGGGCCGTGCACCGCTCACCATCGGGAGCGCCTTGGCGATTGCCGCACCCATGCTGGTCGTACTGCTGCCGGCCGGTTGGCTGATCCGGTGCATTTGGCGGGCTCGACGCGCTCGAGTCCGCCAACTGGACATGCTCGTCCTCGCGGGGGAGCCGGCACACGGCTACGAGGCCACCATCGTCGATTACGACGTCCCGGCCGTTTACTGCCTGTCGGGACGTTCCTCCCGCGTGGTCGTGACCCGGGGTGCGCTGGACATCCTTTCCGAGGACCAACTGAGGGCCGTGCTGGAGCACGAGCGCGCCCACATCGTCGGCCGGCATCACCTGCTGCATGTACTCGTCGAAGCGTTCTCCCGAGCGTTCCCTCGCCTTCCGCTCGCCCGGCACGCCAAGGAACAGACATACCTGCTGCTGGAGATGATCGCGGACGACCGCGCTCTGCGTTGGCACTCCAGAGAGGCGTTGGCCACCGCGATGTGCGAGGTCGCGGCCGGACGGGCGCCGGAGGCGGCTCTGGGAGCAGGCGGATCAGGTGTCCTCATCCGCCTGCGGCGTGTCCTCACTCCGCATCCCCGCCCGCACCCTGCGATCTGGCCGGCGGTCGTGGCAGCCGCGGGCACGGCTCCGTTGTTGCCGCTGCTGCTGGCGTGTGTGCCCTGACGGCGTCAGGGCACACACGGATCCCCAGTTGCGCATTTACCAGGGGCACCTCATCGGGAGTCCCGGCCGCCTTCCTGTTTCGAGTGCCGGGGATGCCAGCACTACGGCGCGGGCTACCGGCTGCGAGATGGCCAGCCAGTCTGATGCCAAGTTCCTTAGCTGACCAGTGAGGGTTGCCGGTGGCGCCTCAGGCATGGTGAGGCGCCCGAGCTGAAGGCTCGGGCGCCTGTCGTCGACGCCTGGGATGTGCCTACTTGAACGAGCGAAGCCGCAGGCTGTTGGTGACGACGAAGACCGAGGAGAAGGCCATCGCGGCTCCCGCGATCATCGGGTTGAGCATGCCGAGGGCGGCGAGGGGCAGGGCGGCGACGTTGTAGCCGAAGGCCCAGAAAAGGTTCCCCTTGATGGTGGTGAGCGTTTTCCGGGAGAGGCGGATCGCGTCCGCGGCCACCCGCAGGTCACCGCTGACGAGCGTCAGGTCGCCCGCCTCGATCGCCGCGTCGGTGCCGGTGCCCATCGACAGACCCAGATCGGCGGTGGCGAGCGCGGCCGCGTCGTTCACACCGTCGCCGACCATTGCAACCGTGCGGCCCTGGGTCTGGAGCCGTTTGACGACGTCTACCTTGTCCTGGGGCAGGACCTCGGCGATGACCTCGTCGATGCCGACAGAGCGGGCGACAGAGTCGGCCACGAGTTGATTGTCGCCAGTGAGCAGGACAGGACGCAGACCAAGGCGGCGCAGTGCGGCGACCGCTTCGGCGCTGGTGTCCTTGATCGCATCGGCCACGGTGAGCACACCGCGCGCTTCGCCGTCCCAGGCGACGGCGACCGCCGTGCGGCCATCTGACTCTGCCGCGGCCTTGGCCTCGGCCAGCTCCCGGGGCAGTTCGATGACCCATTGCGCCAGCAGCTTCTCGCGCCCGACGAGCACCGCGTGGCCGTCGACGACTCCTTGGACGCCCAGACCCGCGACATTCTCGAAGTTCTCCGGCACCGGCAGGCCCCCGGCCCGCTCGACAGCCCCGGCGGCGATTGCCTGGGCAATGGGATGCTCGGAGGCGAACTCCACCGCGCCTGCCAGTCGGAGCATTTCGGCCTCGTCCACGCCCGGAGCGGTGAAGACGTCCTGCAGCTGCATCCGCCCGGTGGTGACCGTTCCGGTCTTGTCCAGGACGACGGTGTCCACGCGCCGTGTGGATTCCAGGACCTCAGGACCCTTGATCAGAATGCCCAGTTGGGCACCGCGGCCGGTGCCGACCATGAGCGCAGTCGGTGTGGCCAGGCCCAGCGCGCAGGGGCAGGCGATGATCAGCACGGCTACCGCGGCGGTGAACGCCGCAGTCGCGTCTCCGCTGACGGACAGCCAGGTCAGCAAGGTGGTCAGGGCGATGAGAATGACCACCGGGACGAAGACGGCGGAGATGCGGTCGGCGAGCCGCTGCACCTCGGCCTTGCCGTTCTGCGCGTCCTCGACCAGCTTGGCCATCCGGGCAAGCTGGGTGTCCGTGCCGACACGGGTGGCTTCGACGACGAGCCGGCCTCCGGCGTTCACCGTTGCACCCGTCACGGTGTCCCCGACGGTCACGTCCACCGGGACGGACTCGCCGGTCAGCATGGAGGCATCGACCGCCGAGGCGCCCTCGACTACCGTGCCGTCGGTGGCGATCTTCTCACCGGGGCGTACGACGAAGCGGTCTCCGACCGCCAATTGCGCCACCGGTATGCGCACTTCGGCACCGCCACGCAGCACTGAAACGTCCTTGGCGCCCAATTCGAGCAGCGCCCGCAGCGCCGCGCCCGCCTTGCGCTTGGCTTTCGCCTCCAGGTAGCGCCCGGCGAGGATGAAGGCGGTCACGCCGGCCGCGGCTTCCAGATAGATCGATGAGGAAGCGTCGCCTCGGGAGACGGTGAACTCGAAGCCGTGCCGCATGCCCGGCATTCCGGCGTGCCCGAAGAACAGCGCCCACAGGGACCAGCCGAAGGCGGCGAGCGTGCCTATGGATACCAGTGTGTCCATGGTCGCGGCACCGTGCCGGGCATTCGTCCAAGCCGCCTTGTGGAAGGGGAAAGCGCCCCAGACCACCACAGGTGCGGCAAGTGTCAGTGACAGCCACTGCCAGTTGTCGAATTGCAACGCCGACACCATCGCCATCAGGACGACAGGGACGGAGAGCGTCACAGAGACCAGCAGTCGCTGCCGAAGCGAGAGCAGTTCTCGGTCCGCCGCCGCAGTGGCCTCGTTCTGGAGCGTGTCTCCGGTCGGAGGAGCGGGCGGTAGAGGTTCCTCGGCGGTATACCCGGTCTTCACCACGGTGGTGATCAGGTCCGAGACCTCGACTCCGTCCGAGTAGGCGACCTTCGCCTTCTCCGTGGCGAAGTTGACCGTCGCCGTGACGCCGTCCATGCGGTTCAGTTTCTTCTCGATACGGGCGGCGCACGAGGCGCAGGTCATGCCGCCGATGGAGAGTTCGACCTCGTGTGTCGGCGCGGGCGTCGTGCCGGACGGCGTCCGTTGGGTTGCCGTGCTGGTCATTGCGTGTCTCCTGGTGAAGGCCGGGACGTACGGCGTCCGTATCAGCGGAGCGGTACGTCCCGGCGCGGGAGTGAATTCGCAGAGTGCCGGGTCGGGAAGACCGGCAGTTCTGTGCGGCGGGTTCGGCGTCCGCCGTCTCGTCAGGCCTGGCCGACGAGCTCGTATCCGGCCTCGTCGACTGCGGCGCGTACGGCCCCCTCGTCCAGCGGGGTGGTGGACGTGACGGTGACCTCGCCGGTCCTGGCGACTGCTGTGACCCCGGTGACGCCGTGCAGGGCGGATATCTCCTGGGAGACGGCGCTCTCGCAGTGGCCGCAGGTCATGCCGGAGACCTTGTAGACGGTGGTGACACCGATGCCCTGAACATCGGTCGCGGTGCCGGAGCCGCAGGAGCCGCCGCAGCAGGAGCCGGGGATCGTCTGATCGGTCATGGTTTCTTCCTCAGGGTGTGGTGGCTTGCGTCGTCTGTGAGGCCGGCGGGATACCTGGCCCCTTCTTGCCGACACAGAGACTATACCCCAGGGGGGTATCTGGGAACGGTGATGCGACCTACTGGGCTCTGACTGCTGACGCCTCTGCGTGGAAGGTTTTGCTGGTCGTGGCTGAGAGCAGTGACCGCGTGGCGCTGGGTTGTCGGGGCCGCCGTTCCCCCTGCCCCTGTCAGGGCGCCACCGTCACCAGCCTGGTGGCCATGGTTCCCGATATGCGCTGCCAGTGCCGCATCGGGTGCTGCGCCGAGCTTGCGGCGCCGGACGCACACGGCTCACCACAGCGGTCGCACGGGCCGAGCGGGTCGCGCAGCAGGCGCGGCTGCCTGGCATCGGGGTCATGACGTGCTCCGGGCCTTGCCCGCTGCCCGGTCTGGGATGTCACGCAGGGTGTTGGCGACGGCCCAGGTCAGGGCGGCGGCAATGGTGGTAGCACCCCACAGGCCCCAGACCACCGCGGGCGCCTGGTCGGCCAGTAGGCCGGGGAGGGCGAGCGCAGCAGCCACTGGCAGAGCGATCGCCACCTCCCGCGACGGACCGCCCATGCGGTGGACCCGGACGACGCACGCTGCGACGGTCATGAGGCCGACGGCGATCAGGACCCAGGTCAGTGCCGTCATCACCGCTCACCGCCGGGCGGCGGGCTGCTGCGGGCCGCGGGCGCCACCCGGTGTCCGGCGGGCGTCGGTTGGCCGGTAGCGCAGCTTCGGCCAGAACGCGGGGGTGTGTTCCGCGTAGGCGGTCCATTGTTCGCCGAACCGGGCGGCGACTTCGCGTGCTTCGCTGCGGGCCAGCCGGGCGTACCCGTACACGAGGATCATGGCGACCTCCCACGGTGGACGCGGGCCGGGCGGGGATGCGCCGTCCATGGGCGAGGCTGCTCATGCCTGCTGGTAGGCGCCTGCGTCCAGGCGGTGGTGCCGACGCAGGCCCACCAGTCTCAGCTCCGCAGCCTCCAGGGCGGCGCTCCGTCCCCGCAGTCGGGCCAGCGGTGGGCGGCGGGGCTCATCGCTGCCGAACAGCCGGGTGATGTCGTAGACGAGGGCTGTCAGGATCGGCAGCCCGATCAGTATGGCGATCACGGCGGCCATGGCACTCACCTCTCGCCCGATGCCCAGGGTGGTCAGGGCCGGCTGGGCCCGGCGGGGTGGTCGTGCATGTGCAGCGGGTCCTCGTCCCGGTCGTTGCGGTGCTGATCGTGGCCGCCGTGCATGTCCCGGCCGTGCATGCTGCGCA
The DNA here is from genome assembly GCF_036281785.1 of Streptomyces chiangmaiensis. Classification (NCBI taxonomy): domain Bacteria; kingdom Bacillati; phylum Actinomycetota; class Actinomycetes; order Kitasatosporales; family Streptomycetaceae; genus Streptomyces; species Streptomyces chiangmaiensis. The sequence continues at coordinate 17,246 of NZ_JAYWVC010000076.1, forward strand.
TCATGAAGAACATCATCAGCGGGCAGGCAGCCACGAGTGCGAGCCACATCAGACTCTGCAACGGCGCGCCGACGATCAGGAGGGCGGCAACGACGATTGCGGCGGCGAGCGCGTACAGGCCGTCGTTGCGCTTGTTCATGACCGGCGTCCGTCAGCGGAGGGCGTGGGCCGCAACCGGTGCGGCCAGCGGGTTTCAGGGTTTGGTGAGGGGCCCGGCGTGCAGTGCGTTCAGGCGGCGCCGGTAGTCGTCCTCGTCGATCTCCCCGCGGGCCAGCCGCTCATGGAGGATGTCCTCGGGCGCGGGCGCATCCGGGGTGTGGGTGTGCTCCTGGGGCCGGTTCAGGGCGCGGAAGAGCAGCACGGCGACTGTGATGATCAGCGCCCAGAACAGGATCATGCCGGCCGACATCGCGAACCAGCCCCAGCCGCTGACGTCATGGTCGTACCAGAACATCATCGCCACTCACCTGCTTCGGCCTTGTTCCGTGACCGGGTGCGAATTTGTACCCAGCGACTTCTTGCCTTCTCTTGCATCCTCCCGCTGCCCGGCGTGGCGGTCAGGGGCCGGATGGTCCAGGACCCGTAGGCCATTGCGCCCCTACCAGGTAGGGGTAGCCGGGCGCAGGCTGGAGAGCGAACCGACAAGGGAGGCGAGCAGCTCATGGGTGCCCTCGAAGTCGTCGTCGTGCTGGCCTCCGCCGTGCTGATCGCCGCGCTGGGCTGGTACTTCTTCGGCCCGCGCCGCGCCGGTGCCGCCCGGCTGGAAGACGGGGTGCAGCGGGTGGTGGTGACGGTGCGGGGCGGCTACAACCCCGACCTGATCAAGGTCCGCCAAGGTACCCCGGTAGAGCTGGTCTTCGACCGGCAGGAGGCCGGCGAGTGCACCTCCCGTGTGGTCTTCCCCGACCTGAAGGTCGGCGTGGGCCTGCCCGCCCACACGCGCACCACCGTGCGGCTGAACCCCGACCGTCCGGGCTCCTTCGGCTTCGCCTGCACCATGAGCATGATTCACGGCACGCTGCTGGTCGAACCCGCGGAAGGCTCCGCACCGCCCGCCCCGGACGGCCACGGCGTCACGGCCGCACCTCCCCCGCCTCCTCCCGCTGCCACCGGCGGACCGTCGGCGGGTGAGGAACGAACGACAGCCGAGTCGGAGGCAGCGGACGCCGCCGAGCGGCAGGCGGAGATCAAGGACCTCACCCGCAGAGTCCTGGTGGGCGCGGTGCTCACCGCTCCGGTGCTGTTCGCAGTGATGGCGCATGAACTGTTCGGCGCGGACTGGGTGCCGACTTGGATGCTCAACCACTGGCTGCAGCTGGCACTGATCACTCCGGTGATGTTCTACACCGGGTGGCCCATCCATGTGACGGGCTGGCTGACCCTGCGCCACCGCGCCGCCGACATGAACTCCCTGATCACCCTCGGCACCAGTGCCGCCTACGGCTACAGCCTGCTGGTCACCCTGGCCCCCGGCCTACTGCCCAAGGACGTGCGGGAGGTCTACTTCGAGGCCGTCGGCGTCATCCTCACCCTGATCCTGCTCGGACGGCTGCTGGAGGCCCGTGCCAAGGCCGGCACCGGCGAGGCCATCCGCGCCCTTCTGGGACTGCAGGCCCGCACAGCCCGCGTCGTCCGGGACGGAGCCGAGACGGAGATCCCCGTCGAGAACGTCATAGTCGGAGACGAGCTCGTCATCCGGCCCGGGGAGAAGATCCCCGTCGACGCCGAAGTCCTCTCCGGCTCCTCCGCGGTCGACGAGTCCATGGTCACCGGCGAGCCGATGCCCGTCACCAAGCACACCGGGGACACGGTCATCGGCGCCACCATCAACGGCACCGGGTCCCTGCGGGTACGGGCGGTCAAGGTCGGCGCCGACACGATGCTCGCCCAGATCATCCGCCTCGTGCAGCAGGCCCAGGCATCCAAGGCCCCCATCCAACGGCTCGCCGACACCGTGTCGGCGTACTTCGTGCCCGCGGTCATCGCCATCGCGATCGGCACCTTCGCCCTCTGGTTCACCCTGGGCCCGTCTCCTGCACTGACCCTGGCGCTGGTCTCCGCGGTCGCAGTGCTGATCATCGCCTGCCCGTGCGCGCTGGGCCTTGCCACGCCACTGTCAGTGATGGTCGGCACGGGCAAGGGCGCCCAGGCCGGCATCCTGATCCGCTCCGCCGAAGCCCTGGAGACCGCCCACAAGTTGGACACGGTGGTCTTGGACAAGACCGGCACCGTCACTGCGGGCAAGCCCGTCCTGACGGACGTCCACCCCGTCGGATTCGACGAGACAGCGCTGCTGCGGCTGGTCGCAGGGGCCGAGGCGGACAGTGAACACCCGCTTGCGCAAGCCATCGTCACCGGCGTCCGCGACCGCGGCGTTCAACCGCACGCAGCTACGAGCTTCGACTCGGTCACCGGCAAGGGCGTCCAGGCCACCGTAAGCGGGCACGCCGTTTTGGTCGGCACCGCCCGACTGCTGGGCGACGTCGGCATCGACACCGTCACGCTGACCCCCGTCGCGGCCGCCCTCTCCGCCGAGGGCAAGACCCCCGTCCTCGTCGCGGTGGACGGACGTGCCGTCGGCGTGCTCGCCGTCGCCGACACCGTCAAGGAGGACTCCGCCGCGGCCATCGCCACCCTGCAGCGCCTCGGCATCGACGTCGTCATGCTCACCGGCGACAACGCCCGCACCGCCGCCGCCATCGCCGCCCAGGTCGGCATCGCCCGGGTACTGGCCGAGGTGTTGCCCGAGCACAAGGCCGACGAGATCCGCCGTCTGCAGGCCGAAGGGCGCACTGTCGGCATGGTCGGTGACGGCATCAACGACGCCCCCGCCCTGGCCGCCGCCGACGTCGGCCTGGCCATCGGCACCGGCACCGACGTCGCCATCGAGGCCGCCGACATCACCCTCATCTCCGGCTCACTCGGTGGGGTCGTCACGGCGATCCGCCTGTCGCGGGCCACGATGCGGAACATCCGGCAGAACCTGTTCTTCGCCCTGGTCTACAACGCCGTCGGCGTCCCGCTCGCCGCAGGCGCCTTGTATCCGCTGTGGGGCATCCGGCTCAGCCCGATCATCGCCGCCGCAGCCATGGCACTCAGCTCGCTGTCGGTCGTCACCAACGCCTCTCGGCTGCGCCGCTGGCACACCCAGCCGCTGACCGATACCCGGCCCGCCCGCGTCCAGCCCCGTGTCGAGTCCCCCACTGACCGAGCCCCGGCGGGCAGCACGGTCACCACGGCGGGTCAGGGGCACCACCACCCCGCTTCCCGGAGCGACGCCGACGGCATGGTCGCGGACCCGGCGTGCGGCATGCAGATAAACAGCGCGACCGCCGCAGAGCACCGGCAGACCGAGCACGGCACCTACTACTTCTGCTCCGCCCACTGCGCCGCCACGTTCGACGCCGACCCCGGCCGCTACACCGCCCCCGCGGCCGGCGACAGGCACGAGGGAGGCGACCCCCGATGACCACCGCCGCCACCCACGCCCACGAGCACACTCAGGCACCCGGATACGCCGACCACAGGGGTGGACACGGGCTGCCGTCATCGCCTGCAGCATCTCCCGCCGCTGGCCGCCAGTCTTGAACAGATCACGCCCTTGAACTGCGTCGCAGGCGCATGTGGGACGGGCCGTACTCGCCGATCGGCAGTACGGCCCGGTGCAGTGAACTCCCTTTGTTCGTCAGCCAGTTGCACTTGCGCAACGTAGGTGGCACCCCGGTCGGTGAGGCAGGTCAGGGGCCTGCGCTTCGGATTCGTTCACGCCGTCGTCGAGTACGTCGGTGCAGGTGTCGTGCGCGGCGTTGTCCATGGGTGAACCCTTTGGCCTGGTACGAATGTTGCAGAGACGCGCGTCCCCAGGTCACGGCCCGTCGGCTATCCCACCCACTACGCCTGGCTGGGCCCAGCCGACGGGCTGTGGTTGCCTGCCGACACGGCAAGCGGCACGCAGTGGGGAGCAGACGTGCGATCAGTTGATCGCCTTGTAGTAGAGAGAGAAGGCACGGTTACCGGCAGGTCCCTGGGTGTATCCCAGGCACAGCCACGGACCCCCGGTGTGCACGATGGCCAGGCCCTCAGGTTCTCGCGGGGTGAGCGTGGGGCCGCTGCGCTCCACTGTCTGCCCGGTCACTGCGCCGCTGCGTAGATCGACTCGGTATAGACGACTATTGCCGGTGGGGTTGTCGGACGAGTACCCGCTGCCGAGGAGTTGGTAGGCATACTGGCCGTGCAGAGCCAGCCCTTGGAAGGGCAGGTCCTGGTCACTTGCGGGCTGTTTGACGTCGCTCAGCGGTCGGAAGTCGCCTGCTGCGAAGCGTTTGAAGTCATACAGCGCCAGGCGTGGTGCACCGTCACGGTTGTAGCGCAGCAGCAGCCGACCGGCGGCCGCGTCGAGCGCGATCGTGTTCGCAGTGGAGCCCGGCACCGGATGGTAGCCGGCAACGGCACGGCTGTGGCTAGTGAGAATCTGGCCTTGGGCGAAGCGGATCCGGGCGATGCCGCGGCCGTAACCGGAGCGCGGGTTGGCATCCCACTCCAGCCACAGCACCCCCGCAGTGCGGGCCGTGGACTCCACGCCCAGTGCAGCGTTGCCGTGGCCGAAGCCTTTCAAGTACATGTAGCCGGTGAGGGCACCGGTCATGGACAGTCGGTTCAGGCACAGGTCGCCGCGAGCCTGGCGTTCGGCGTGACTGTAGACGCGCCGCTCCCCCGGCAACCGGACGCCGCCTTGCATCACCTGTAGCGCGTACATGTGTCGGCGTCGCTCGTCGAAGGCGAAGGCCTGCAGCACGGTGGAGTGGTGCAGCAGTCCGTGGCTGATCCATAGCTGCCCGGGGACTGACAGCGGGTCGTCGGGGGGTCTGGCCGGCAGCGCCTGAGCGGAGCTGTCCGGCAAGACCGCGCTCAGCGCGGCCGCAGCTCCCAGGGTCAGGACGGTCCGACGGGCGGGGGGCACAGTTTGAGGTGGGTTCATGACCGGCTCCGATTTCTGACGGTCTGGGGGGCGGGGGGGGTAGGGGGCTCCACCCCCCATCGCGGATACGGGGAGCGGGGCTGCACCCGAGGGGGAGACGGACGCTGGTCAGAAGGTCAGCGCCAGGGAACGTAGTTGAGGTTGCGTACGTAGCGGGCCGAGACGTAGCCGCGATGATCAGCCAGCTTGTACCAGCGCTTGTTGCCGGCGACCTTCGAGCCGTTGACCTTGTAGATGAGGTGCTCGGTGCTGCCTGCGCGCAGCGAACCGATGACCCGGTAGCCGGTGCCAGGGCCCGAGCGAATGTTCAACGCCCGGTGGCTGACGATCCGCCCATTGACGTGGGTGCTGTGCGGCACATGCCGCTTGCCGTTCGGCGCCCACGTCTGCGGTGGCGTAACTCGGTGTGAGCGCCCCTGCCACCGGTGGCTGCAGGGGATCTGCATGCAAGGGCCACTGACGACGGGCGCCCCAGGCTGGATCGCCATTTGCCCGGCCCGTGCACCGGCCAGGGGGTGATCGGCCGCCAAGGCCGGTGACGCAGGCAGCACCGCCATCCCGGCGGCAGCGCAGACGATTGCTGTGGCAATTCTGGTGGCAAACATACTGAGACTTCCTCTCTGCGGGACCGCTTCAGCCGACGGATCTCGTCAGGCCACCGAACCTGAAGCCCGGCGAGCGGTTTTCACACAGAGTGTCTGGCTCGCCACAGGAATACCTAAACAGTTGACGAACTATTCACATTTTTCGTGGTCGGCCACCAGCGCGGCACCATAGGCTGAAGTCCTACCCTCGGACTACGATGTCGGTTGAACAGTTGCTCAACTGAAGGCGATGTCGACATGGCCAGACTGGAGGAAGCGCCCTCCGCCTCGGCGGACACGCGCATACAGGCGCTACGCCGCACCCTTCCGCCGCAGAGCACGGCTCATGAACTGGCGCAAACATTCAGTCTGATGTCCGACCCGCGCCGCCTGCAGCTGCTGCTCGCCCTTCTGATCGGGGGCGAGATCCCGGTAAGCGATCTGGCTGCCGCAACGGGTCAGAGCATGTCGTCGACCTCGCACTCGCTGCGACTGCTGCGCATGCAGCACATCGTCGACGTGCGCCGCTCCGGCCGGCAGGCGTACTACCGTCTCGCGGACACCCACGTGCGCCTGCTCCTCGATGTGGCTCTCACTCCTAGCCGTCACGCTCCCCCCGGCAGATCGTTGGACGGCAGCAATTGACGGTTCGACAGAAGTCCTTGTACCTGCACGTTTCGCGCCCTGGGCGGTAGAACGGAGCGCACAGAAACCGGAAACTCGAGATCTCGGCCGACGCGCACACCGCTCAGCAGACAATATGGAGGGTGACGGCGCCGTCGCCCTCCATATGCCGTCCCGGCCACAGCGCCGTGCTCTGGTCGTTCGCCGCCTCGCTCTCCACGACCGTGGCCCACGCCACGCCTCCGGCCTGCTTCCCTCGATGGGCTCCATCGGGGACTGAGTGGACAAGGCGATGATGGAGCCCTTCTGGGCCCGGAGCCAGGTCGAACTGCTCAACCGCAGACGGTGGCGCACCCGACTGAAGCTGTCCACCGCCCTGTTCGAGTACCTGGAGATTTTCCACAACCGGCAACGCAGGCACTCCACCCTGCTCAGACTCCTCCGCCGGCACGGCGACGCCCTCATCGAGCAGATCGACCCGGCACCAGCACGCCTTCCGGCCAGGTCAGTCCGCTCCGCCAGCGGCGCAGCCGCATCCGGTGACGCCGGAGGTCGACCTCAGCGACCCTCACAGCGATCGACTCGCCTTCATCGACAAGTACTAGCTTCGCGGTTCCAACCCGCGTGACCAGGTTCCAACTAACGTGTCCCGGCCCAGCATCCGCGGAGGAACCTGGTGATCTTCTCGCCGACTATCGTGAACATCCGCCAACCAGGGTGAACGGTCACACGCGACCTCCTCCCTGGCGCCGGCATGCTCGGCGGTGCACGGCGAACATATTTTCGATTGAAGGCGTACCCTCCCTGTATGGCCACGCATCTCCAGGGCTCGCTCTTCGACCAGACCGACGACATCCGACTCGGCTCCCTCGAGGGTTTGCGGCGGACCGTGCTCGGGGCCGGGGCGTGGATCGACCTGCTGCCGGGCTGGCTGAGCGGGGCCGACGCCCTGTTCGAGACCCTGGCCTCCGAGGTGCCGTGGCATGCGGAGCGGCGGCAGATGTACGAGCAGATGGTGGACGTGCCGCGGTTGCTCTCGTACTACCGTGCCGGCGAGGCCCTGCCGCATCCCGTGCTCGAGGAGGCACGCCTCGCCCTGTCCACCCACTACGCCGCCGAGCTGCGCGAACCCTTCGTCACGGCCGGCCTGTGCCACTACCGCGACGGCCGCGACAGCGTGGCCTGGCACGGGGACCGGATCGGCCGCGGTGCGCGGGAGGACACCATGGTCGCCATTCTCTCCGTAGGGGCGCCACGCGACCTGGCCCTGCGCCCGCGCGGCGGCGGAGAGACGATCCGGCGGCCGCTCGGGCACGGCGATCTGATCGTGATGGGCGGCTCCTGCCAGCGGACTTGGGAGCACGCGATTCCGAAGTCCACCCGCGCGACCGGACCCCGGATCAGCATCCAGTTCCGGCCTCAAGGGGTGAACTGACCGCGTCAGGGCGTCAACTGCGCCTGTACGGCCGGTGCGCAGCGGTCGACAATGTCGTCGAGGTCCGTGGCACGCAGGTTCGTCCCGCGCGCGATCCCGAACGTCTCGTCCAGGGGGCAGACCCGGTCTTCTGGCTGCACCACGCCTACATCGACAAACTGTGGGCCGAGTGGCAGCACCTCCGCCCCGGCTCCGGCCGTCTGCCGCCGAACGGTACCCACGATGTCGTCGACCTCCGCGAGACCATGAAGCCGTGGAACGACGTACGCCCGGTGGACCTGCTGGACCATACGGCGTACTACACCTTCGGCACCGACTGAGTCCGCGGGAGCGGACCACGGCTCAACGCGAGGCCGTCGCCCAGGGGCCGACACCGCCGATGCGCTCGACGGAGTAGCGCACGATGTAGCCGGGTCCTTTCGGCGCCGGGAACTCGGCCTGCGGCGAGATGTAGACCTTGGCCAAGCGGTTGAGGAGGTCCCATGTGCCGTCGCTCGGCTGCACGGTGGCCCGCGCCCGCAGCACGGCGTACTCGTTCAGGAAGACACCCGGGACCCGCGGGGCGTCGAAGGACAACACGACCCGCGGGTCCCGCTCGATGTTGCGCAGCTTCACATGCCGCGCCATATGGCCGCTGACGACGTCGTCTCCGTCCAGACCGATCCAGACGACGGTCACCTGCGGGCTCCCGTCGGGGTTGATGGTGCTCAGATGGGCCATGGGGCCGGACTCGATCAGGTCCCGCAGCTCCCGCGGCAGCCGGGTGTTCTGGTTCGTCACGCTCCTTCAACGGAGCCGCGGGCGGGCGGACACGCTGGTGGGCCGGCCCCGGGCGACTTCCCCCGAACGACCGACTCCGGTACTCGGCTCGAGGCGCCTCACCACGCCGCACGGGGCCACGCCGGTCGAGCCCCGGCCGGCAACCGCCGCGGCGGGTCCGATCACGGTGGCTCGAGCGCCTGCTCGGTCCACACGGTCTTGCCGTCGGCCGAGTAGCGGGTCCCCCATGCCTGGGCCAGCTGCGAGACGATGAACAGTCCGCGCCCGCCCTCGTCGGTGGTGCGGGCGTGCCGCAGATGCGGTGCGGTAGCGCTGAAGTCACTGACTTCGCAGGTCAGCCCCCGATCCAGGATCAGGCGCAACTCCAGGGGCGGACTGCCGTACCGCAGGGCGTTGGTGACCAGTTCACTGACGATCGGTTCGGCGTTGAGCGCTGTCTCCTGCCCCACCCGCCACTCGGCCAGGCGGCCGCGTGTGTACCCGCGGGCCGTGGCGGCGGCGGTGGGCTCGTCGTCGAGTCGTCGGGTGGCGATGCGGTCGCAGGGGAAGGGGCGTGTACGGGCCACCAGGAGGACGGCGTCATCGGCCTCCATGTCGGCCGGGAGGCCGTACAGGATGTCGTCGCACAGCTCCTGCACGGGTTGGTCGCCGTCCGCGACGGCCGAGCGCAGGGGGCTCGCCTCGCAGGTCAGGTGCGTGGCCAGGACCGCGTTGCCGGCGAAGGCGATCACACTGCCGTGCGGAAGCCGGATGTGGTCGGCGGCGCAAGGCGCCCGATCCGTACTCCCCAGTCCCGGCCCGGCCGGAGTGTCGGGGCGGTCGACGGTGCCGTCGGGGTGCACCACGACAGGCGCGGGGTGCCCTGCCCGGGCGACGGTGCACATCCGGGTCAGCGGGTCGTACACGCCATACGCACAGCTCGCCGCCCGTGGCTCACGATGCAGTGGGCTGCCGGGCGGCACCGCCGTGCGCTCTGCCGCCAGGAGCGTGGCGGTGTCGTTCAGAAGGGCGAGTAGTTCCTCCGGGTCGAGGTCGAGCGCGGCGAAGGAGTGCACCACCGTGCGCAGCTGCCCGACGGTCGCCGCCGCCTGAATGCCTCCCCCTGCGACCGTTCCGGCGACCAGGGCGGTCCGTGCGCCGGACAGGCCGATGGTGTCGAACCACCCGCTCCCGCCCTCACCGGGGCGGGCGATACCGGCCGACTCCAGCGCGGTGAGCGAGGCGGGGAACAGCGGGAGGATGTGCCGCAGGACGGTCGCCGCGACCGTGTGGTCCCGCGTGTAGCGTCGGGCGTTGTCGATGCACAGGGCGGTGTGCCGTGCCACGTCCCGGGCGAGTTCGATGTCGTCCTCGTCGTACGAGGTCGGCGTCCGGTTGCGGTACAGGCACACCAGACCGATCACCGAGCCGCGCAGGTCCAGCGGGACGGCGAGAAGGCTGTGCGCACCGGCCTCGCGGATGGCGCGGGCGCGGGGTGGGTCGGCCGTCAGCCAGGGCAGGCCGGGGCGCAGCGTGACGGCACGCGGTCGCAGGTCGGCCAGAGCCTGGCTGTACGGGGTCGGTCCGGGAATCGCCCGGACGTCTCCCACCGGGTGTGCCTGTGGCTGCGCTTCCCCGTTGCCACTGTCGCGAAAGGCCACACGCCGCAGCCGCACGTCGCGAGGCAGCGGGGAGAGCGGAGGATCGTCGCCGCGGATCACGGCGTCCACCACCTCCACGACCACCACGTCCGCGAAGGCGGGGACCACCTCCTCGGCCAGCTCCTGGCACGTGGCCACCACGTCGAGGGTGCGTCCCACGTGCTCACGCACGGCGTCCAGGATGCCCAGCCGGATCCGGACCTTTTCCCGGTCGGTGACGTCCACCACCGTCATCGCCACACCGAGGACCGTGCCCTCGCCGTCCTCCAGCCGGAAGGCCGAGATCTCGAACAGACGCTCCTGACCGTGGTACGCGGCCGGCCGCGCCCGCAAGACCCGTCCCTGCACCGGCACACCGTCGCGCAGCACACCGCGCAAGAGATCCTGGGCCGCCTTCTCCTCCAACACGTGATGCGCGTCGGGAAAGCGGTGCCCGACGAGGTCCTCCTCCCGCAGGCCCCGCATGGCCGGACTGGCGGTGCTGATGCGCAGAACCCGCAAGTCGGTGTCCAGGACAGCCAAGCCGATCGGGGACCGGGCGAACAAGGCAGTGTCGCCATCCCGGCGTCACGTGCGTCGCAGCCCCCACAGCGGTCTGCCATGGAAGTCACCTCCAGTGCCGCCCGACGGCGATACGCTCCGCAAGCGGCTCGGGTGTCCCTCTTCCGGTGTACTCCGCCCCCATGTATACGGCGACCCAACGCGCCCCGACGTGACCTGTGACCAGGTCCGGACAAGGTGTGGACCGGCACCCGACGGCGAGCCGGAACCTGCCGTCACGCGGCCCCGGCGGACGGCCCCGCCGTCGTCAGCCGTCGCCGGCCGTGCGGCACTCGGGGTGACCCCAGCCCTGAGCGTTCTTGGCGATCGGCTCGCCCGCCGCGTACGGGCGGCCGCAGACACAGCGGCCGGGGAACTTCGCCTTGAGGGTGCGCCCCGCGGCGCGGTTCCTCGCGGGTGCGGGGCGGCGGGCGGCGGAGGCCGCAGGCTGCGATGACGGCGGCGGCTCGGGAGAGCCGTACGCGCTGCCCGCCGGTTCCTGCCCGCCGGCCGCCTGACTGGCGGCACGGTCCGCGAAGTCGTTGAGACGGTCGCCTCCGACCTGGTGCGCAGGGACGTAGCGGAACGCGACCTCACGGCCGTCCAGCAGCTCGTCGATGCGCACGACCAGCTCCCGGTTAGCCACGGGCTTGCCCGCTGCGGTCTTCCATCCGTTGCGCTTCCAGTTGGGCAGCCAGGTCGTGACCGCCCTCATCGCGTACTGGGAGTCCATACGGATCTCCAGCGGGATGTCCGGGGCGACCGCAGTCAACAGGCGCTCCAGCGCCGTGAGTTCGGCGACGTTGTTGGTCGTCTTGCCCAGCGGGCCGGCCTCCCAGCGGGTCGGGATCTCGTCCTCGTCGGCGACGACCCAGGCCCATCCGGCAGGTCCGGGGTTTCCCTTCGAAGCCCCGTCGCAGGCGGCCACAACACGTTCAGGCATGCCCCCGATCATGCCACGCTCCGGCCTGCGCTCCGATACCCGGGCCGCAGGCCGACGCCGGGGAGGAGGCGCGGGCCGAGCGCCGGGCGCAGGCCGAAGCCCCTACGACCGGCGCCGTGACGTGCGTGTATGAGCCGTCGCGTCCGCCGGGCACCAGGGTCAGGAGACGTCGGTCATGTCCGGCATCCGGCCCTGGGTGGTGGTGACGTCGATGACCGAGAAGTTGGCGCCTTGGGGGTCGCTCAGCGCGGCGAAGCGGCCGAAGGGGCTGTCCATCGGACCGAACCGCAGGACGCCGCCACGCTTGGTGGCCCGCTCGACGGCCGCATCGCAGTCCTCGACGGTGAAGTACACATTGACGTACGGCGGGACCTCCGGCGGGAAGTCGTCCGTCATCTTCATCCGGCCGAGCACGGGGTTCCCGTCGAGTTCGAAGATGCGGAAGTCGATCGCCTCGTCCTCGATCTGCTTGGCACGGTAGGGAAAGACGGCGGGGAAGAACGCGTCGGACCTCTCCGGTTCGCGGGTGAAGACCTCGGCCCAGCAGTACGCGCCGGGCACGCCCTGGGCCTCGAAGCCCTCGTGGACGCCGGCCTGCCAGACGCCGAAGACGGCGCCGCTCGGTTCGCGGGCCAAGGCCATGGTGCCGAAGTTCCCGACCTGCATCGGCTCCATCAGCACCTCGCCGCCATGATCCCTGATCCTCCCCGCGGTCGCGGCGGCGTCGGCGGAGGCGAAGTACAGGCACCAGGCCGACTGGCCCTCCTGCCCGGGCATGGGCGGCACGACCGCGGCGACCGCCTTGCCGTCGGCGTACGCCTGCGTGTAGTTGCCGTACTGGGACGACGCCTCGCCGAACGTCCAGCCGAGGACATCGCCGTAGAACGTCTTGGCCCCTTCGGCATCGGCGAACATCGCGTCGGCCCAGCAGGGTGATCCCTCGGGTTGTACCGCCATGGCGTTCGACCTCCCCCGTGCGACGGTTCGGGGTTGTGCTCCTCCACGCTAGCCAGACCCGTGCCGCACCGCGCGCCGAACCGCAGTTCTGTCCCACACTGGAACGGGGACGGTCATGGGACGGGACACAGACGATGCGCGCATGGGTGCTGGACCGACCGGGACCCGTCGAACGGGAGCCGCTGCGGTTCGTGGAGCGACCGGTCCCGGAGCCGGCTCCCGACGAGCTGCTGGTGCATGTGCGGGCCTGCGGCGTGTGCCGTACGGATCTGCACGTCACCGAGGGTGACCTACCGGTGCGCCGATCGGGGGTGACGCCCGGGCACGAGGTCGTGGGCGAGGTGGCCGGGACGGGAGCGGCGGTGAGCGGGTGGGCCGTCGGCGACCGGGTGGGGGTCGCATGGCTGCGCCGTACGGACGGCACCTGCCGGTACTGTGCGCGCGGGACCGAGAATCTGTGCCCGGTCTCCGAGTACACCGGCTGGACCGCCGACGGCGGGTACGCAGAGTACACGACCGTACCGGCCGCGTTCGCCTACCGGCTGCCGGCGAACGTGCCCGATGTGGCGCTGGCCCCCCTGCTGTGCGCGGGCATCATCGGATACCGGGCGCTGCTGCGGACGTCGCTGCCGTCGGGCGGGCGTCTCGGGCTGTACGGGTTCGGGGGCAGCGCACACCTGTGTGCGCAGGTCGCGCTGGCGCAGGGCGCCACCGTGCACGTCCTGACCCGGGACGAGGCGTCCCAGCGGCTCGCGCTCGACCTCGGTTGCGCCTCGGCGGCCGGTGCCTACGACGCCCCACCGGAGCTGCTCGACGGAGCGATCCTGTTCGCACCGGTCGGCGACCTCGTACCGGTGGTGCTACGGGCGCTGGACCGAGGCGGTGTCCTCGCCGTCGCGGGAATCCATCTGAGCGACGTCCCGAGCCTGCACTACGAGAGCGAACTGTTCTACGAGAAGGAGCTGCGCAGCGTCACGTCCAACACACGCCGGGACGGCCGGGAGTTCCTGGAACTGGCGGCCCGCTACGGCGTACGGGCAACGACGCACCCGTACCCGCTGTCACAGGCCCAGCGGGCCCTCGGCGACCTCAAGGCCGGGCGCTTCGACGGGGCAGCCGTGCTGGTGAACGACCTCTGACCTGGGCGACGGCGCGCGGGTGCGGGCGGAGCCGTCCCGTGCGTGGATGGACTCGCAGAGGTGTCGTCGCGGAGGTGCGCTGTGGGCGGTGGCCACACTGCAGACCCGCCGTACGGCGTCGGCTCCGGGATGTCGTCGACGCTGTACGGCCTGGACAACGCCCTGGAGTCGATCGGCACGACGCTCGATGAGCGCACCACCTGCCAGGAACTGACCGACTACGTGAGCGACCTGGTGTGCGACGCCGCCGCCGTGGACCTGCTGCCCGAGGACGTCCCCTCGATACCGCCCGCGACCGACCCCGACCTGGAGCGCGTGGCGACGGCGGGACGAGCCGAACTCCTCGATCCGTCGGACACCGCCCGCACGCTGTCCCTGAAGGCCCTCGCCGAGGGGCACCCGATCACCGCATCGGTGGACCTGTCCGGGCCGGTGCCACGGCACGTCATGACGGTGCCGCTACTGGCGCACAGTCGCCTCTACGGAGTGCTGCTGACAGTGCGCAACGGCCCGCCGTTCTCCGACCGGGACACCGCGGTCACCCACTTCGCGGCCAGGCTGGCGGCCGTGCACCTCGGGCACGCACGCCGGTACACGACCATGCGCGGCACCGTGTGCCAGCTCCAGCGAGCCTTGCTGTCCGAGCCGGGGCGGCCCCATCCCAACCTGGACCTGGCCACCCGTTACCTGCCGGCCGGCGGCGGCACCCTGGTAGGCGGGGACTGGTTCGAGACGGTGCGGTTGCACTTCGGCCGGACACTGCTGGCCCTGGGCGACGTGATGGGCCACGGACTGGACGCGGCCGTCGACATGAACGCCTACCGCTCGATGCTGCGCTACATCGCCTCCACGGATCTGCCGCCCCATCGAGTGCTGCGCCGGCTGGACGCCGCCGTCGCCGAGGACGGCAACCGCCGTCCGGCAACCTGTGTCCTCGTCCAGGTCGACCCGGCGCGCGGTACGGCATCGCTGACCAGCGCGGGGCATCTGCCACCGGCGCTGTTCGCCGCGGACGGCACCGGAGAACTGCTGGACGTGCCGGTCGGACCTCCCCTCGGGACGGGGGCAGGCGGTTACGAGCTCACCAGCCGTTCGCTCTCGCCCGAGGACACGCTGCTGCTGTTCACAGACGGTCTCGTGGAGCGGCGCGAGGAGGACATCGACGTCTCCCTGGCCCGGCTCGCCGCATTGCGGCTGCCGCCCGGGGCGAGCGTCGAGGAATTGCTCACCGACGTCCTGGCCCGGCTCGACGCCCGCCATGCGGAGGACGATGTCGCGGTCCTGGCGGCCCGCATCCACCGCCGCCACGAGGCGTGAACCAGGCCGGGCCGGTCTCAGACCGTGGGCAGACGCAGCAGCCGGACGATCGTGCGCAGGACGCCGTTCTCGGTGTTCGGCGGTGCCACATAGCGGGCCCGCCGCAGCACATCCGGGTGGGCGTTGGCCATCGCGAAGGACCACTCGGCCCCATCGAGCATCTCGAGGTCGTTGAGGTAGTCGCCGAACACCATCGTCTGCGCGGGCGTGATGCCCAGCTCCCGCTGGAGCCCGCGCAGGGCGGCGCCCTTGTCGGCGGTGGCGTTCATGATGTCCACCCAGTGCTCGCCCGAGACGACGACCCGGTGGGTCGACGTGAACGGCTCCAGGGCCGGAGCGGTGCTCCGCCCCACGGGTCCGAAGTCGTACAGGGCCACCTTGAGGAACTCGTCCTCGACGGCGGTGAGATCCTCGACGATGCGCAGCAGGGCGTAGTACCTCTTCGCCTCGGCCACGAAAGCCTCGTCCCGGCGCTCGACGTAGGCGGAGCTCTTCCCGCACAGGACCGCACCGACGTCCACACCGTCGGCCGCGAGCCGCCGTGTCGTCTCGACGACGCGGGCGGCCACCGCGGCGTTCAGCGGGTCGGAGCTGAGCTCCACGCCGTCGCGTACGACGTAGGTGCCGTTCTCGGCGATGAAGACCATGCCGTCTCCCGCCTCGGCGAACTGCCGTGCCAGCGTCGCGTACTGGCGTCCGCTGGCCGGGCTGAACAGCACCCCGCGTTGGCGCAGCTCGACGAGGAGCGGCCAGAGGCCCTCGGGTATCCGCCCGGTGCCGTCGAGGAGCGTGCCGTCCATGTCGGTGACGACGAGCCGGATGTCCACCGGCTCGCTCGGCAGCTCGGGGGCGGTCAGAAGGCACGAGGGCGTGGTGGAGGACATGTCCTGCTTTCCTGGGTGGGGCGGCGATCGGGGAGGGCTCCGCAGCGAGCCGGGCCCTGTTCGGGATCCGTGTCAGTCGTCCTGGGCGCGGCTGCGCAGCTCGGCGCGGGCGCGGCGCGGGGCGACAGCGAGCGCCCCGGGCCGCCATGCTGCGGTCACGACCGGGAGTGCCCCCTGCGGCTGGAACAGCCCCTGCGGACATGGGGATCCGGGCGCCCGCACGGCGCGGGACCCCCGGGCGACCGGGCCGGCCACCGGCTCGCTCACGGCGAACGGCCGCCCGCGGCGGGCCCCGCCCTGCGCCGTGGAGATGCCCGTGCCCCGGGCACGGGTCAGGGGGGCCTGTTCGAACTCGGTGTCCAGCACGGTCCGGTCGGTCGGTCCACGGACCGCAGCCTTGCCCGGCAGGGCGGCCCCGGCGGGCGCCCGGCGGATCTTCATCGCATCCCTTGTCGTCGGATCCTTTGTCGTCGGCGCCGTCGCCTCGTCGAGGACCCATCGTAAGGGCTCCACCCCGACCGCCTGGTGGGGGTGCCCGGTGTCCGCCGAGGCCGTACCGGCGGCGCCCGGTCTCGCCGCGCGAACTCCTTTGGCCGGCCCTCCTGGCGTTCCGCGGCCGAACTCCCCCTCAAGGGGCGAATCTGATCTTGTACGGACGGCGGCAGGGATGCTTCCGCCCAGTCTGGGTAACTACCTAGATCAATGCGCACTTCCCTGCCGAGGTGGTGCCGGAATGCACTCCGAACCGGTGGCGGCGAACCGCTTCGCCCGTAGCTACACTCTCGGCCCGTTCACGGTCGTCGAGGTGTCGGGCGAGATCGACATGGCGTCGGCGGGTTCCGTGGCCGCGCACTTGGAGGCGGTCACCGACCGTCCCGCACCCGATGTCCTCGTGGATCTGCGGCCGGTCGTCTTCTTCGACTGTTCGGGACTGCGCGTCCTGTGCCGGGCCGAGACCAGGGCCAGGGAGCGCGGTGGACGTCTGCGACTCGTGTCCGACCGGCCCCACATCCACCATCTGCTCCGCGCCGCGGGCCTGCTCACACGCTTTCAGCTGCTGCCGGAACTGCCGAGCCTCGACTGGCGCGGCGATGAAACGATGGAGGCGAGTACTGACGGACCGCCACCGGACCGGAAGGGGAGACACGTAC
>NZ_JAYWVC010000760.1:0-540 GCF_036281785.1 Streptomyces chiangmaiensis
ACCAAAGATTTTCAGTGATCTTCTAGTTGGGCCATTCGCTGGGCAGCTTCTACGCGCATGTGGCCGCTGTTGGTGGTGTCGGTGGCCAGGGTGTGGAGCAGGTCAGCGCCGCGCTGATCGCCCAGCTTGGCCAGTCGCGCGGCCGCATCTACGCGCACGAACTCCCCGATGGAGATGTCGGTGGCCAAGGTGTAGAGCGGGTCGGCTGCGCGCTGGCCGCCTAGGTTGGCCAGCGCTTCAGCAGCATCCCGGCGCACGTAGTCCTTAACTGTGGTGTCGGCGATCAGGGTGTGGAGCAGGTCAGCGCCGCGCTGATCCCCCAACTTGGCCAACGCCGCGGCAGCATCCAGCCGCTTGGCAGGGTAGAGAGTGGTGCCGGTGGCCAGGGTGTGGAGCGGCTTTGCTGCGCGCAGATCGCCTAGTTGGGCGAGTCGCGCGGCCGCATCCACGCGCACGTGGTCCCCGATGGTGGTGTCGGTGGTCAGGTTGTGGAGCACGTCGGTGCCGCGCTGATCGCCCAGGTTGGCCAGCGCTTCAGCG
>NZ_JAYWVC010000761.1:0-528 GCF_036281785.1 Streptomyces chiangmaiensis
AGAGGGTGCCGGTGTATCCGTCGGACATGACGGACGCGGAGTGGGCGGTGGTGCGGGACGCGATGCCGGTGCCGGCCTGGCTGGAGGGCCGCGGCGGGCAGCCGGAGGGCTATTGCCACCGCGTGATGCTGGATGCGATCCGGTACGTCACCGACAACGGCATCAAGTGGCGCTCGATGCCTGCCGATTTCCCTGCGTGGGACCGGGTGTATGCCTTTTTCCGCAGGTGGCGGGAGCACGGCCTGGTCAAGGAGTTCCACGACCGGCTGCGCGGCCGGGTCCGCGAGGCCGAGGGCCGCAAGGCGGAGCCGACCGCGGCGGTCATCGACTCGCAGTCGGTCAAGGGCGCCGCCTCGGTGCCCGCCGCCACGCGCGGCTATGACGGCGGCAAGAAGATCAACGGAAGGCGCCGGCACGTCATCACGGACTGCCTGGGCCTGCTGCTGATGGTGCTGGTGTGTGCCGCCGACGTCACCGACCGCCAGGCCGCCCGCGTCATGCTGCCCCGCCTGCGGGCACGGTTCCACA
>NZ_JAYWVC010000762.1:0-528 GCF_036281785.1 Streptomyces chiangmaiensis
GGCGGTGAGGGGCGGGCTTGCCGCTCACGCTGCGTGAGGTGGTGAGGGTGCGGCCGCCCCGGACGCAAGTCGCCCGCGGGCCTTCGTGATCATGGTTGTTCTCTACGCAACCGATCATGAAACCCCACGGGCTTGGACATCGACGATACCGGGATCAACGAGGCTGCCACGCGACTTCTGGGGCTGGAGGGGGTGAGTGTGACGCAGGTCAAGGACGACGGATCGGGCGGTTCGACGGTGTACGTCGTCACCAGCGACGACTCGGCCCGGGCCTGCCCCTCGTGCGGGGTCGTCGCCACCCGGCTGAAGGGCTACCGCACCAGCCGCCCCCGGCACCTGCCCTGCGGGGGACGCCCGGTGAGCATCCACTGGCGCAAGGCACGCTGGTACTGCACCGAACCCGCCTGCGAACGCGGCTCGTTCACCGAGGCGATACGCCAGGTCCCCACCGGGATGCGGACCACCCGGGCTCTGCGTCAGGCGGCGGGGGCCGCGGTCTGCGACGGCTCTCGCACCGTCGTGCAGGCC
>NZ_JAYWVC010000763.1:0-527 GCF_036281785.1 Streptomyces chiangmaiensis
GAGGCTACCGCGGAGTACGCCACCGATGACGTACTGGCAGCGATCGACGAGGGCAGGCTGGGCCGTTGATCGTCATCGACACGTCGGCGCTGGTGGTCTTCCTGACCCATCACGGCGCCACCGGTAGCGCCGTCCGTACGCGTGTGGGTGAGGCCGTCACCGTCTACACCCCCACGCTGGCCGACTACGAAATCCAATCGGCGCTGCTCGGGATGCAGCGCGGCGGCAAGCTCACCGAGAAGCAGGTGACCAAGGCCATGACCGACTTCACGGCATTGCCTCTGGCGAAGCACGACACTCTCCCCTTGTGGGAACGAGTTCGCACTCTCCACGCCAACCTGAGTGCCTACGACGCACAGTACGTTGCGCTCGCCGAGTCCCTCGGCGCCCCGCTGATCACCTGCGATGGGCGGATCAAGCGCAGCGGCGCAGCCAAGTGCGATGTCGAGGTCTTCAGCTCGAACTGACCCGAACAGCCGCGAAGAACATAACGGGGGATGCCTTCCTGGGGGGACGCGGCCGAGGGC
>NZ_JAYWVC010000764.1:0-518 GCF_036281785.1 Streptomyces chiangmaiensis
GTGCTGCGTTGGCTGAAGACCGTCGTGGTGAGCGACGAGGAAAAGGCGTCGTAGGGGGATCCAGCCCCGACCGCCGGAAGCGCCCGTACACGGGCGATGACACCGCGGGGTGTGCGGCCTCGGTGCTGTTCGAGGTCAAGCTGTCCCTTGAAGGTCTCGTTGACCGACTCGATGACCTGCCACAACGGCTTGTACAGGGATCCGCCGGGCCGCTGCCGTTCGCCCTTGTGGGTCGGCCGTAGCAACCGGATTCCCTGCTGGGCGAGTTCTTGTTCGAAGTCCCGGCCGAAGTAATTCTTGTCGCCGATGAGCGTCTGTCCAGGCCGGGCGCGACAAGGTGCGGTTTCGCCGCAAGCAGGTCCAGCAGGGTATCGCGCTCGTCGGCCTTGACCCCGGTCAGGGCGAAGGCGACCGGCAGGCCCTGCAGGGTGCACACCAGGTGCAGGCGCAGGCCCCCAAAGAAGCGGCTGTGGCTGGCGCAGTACCCGTACTCGGCCCATCCAGCCAGGTCGGAGCGC
>NZ_JAYWVC010000765.1:0-515 GCF_036281785.1 Streptomyces chiangmaiensis
GCCCCCGCCGGGGCCGAACCCCTCGCCGTCAAACGTCGGACAGGCTGGTTTTGCCTGGGCTGCCACACAAAGGGAGAGATGGTGCCCGTCCCGCTCTCGGTCGTGTCGCCGCGGAGGCCACCGAAGGGAACTGGACCGTCCGCGGCACGTCTAAGATGCGCCGCATGAGTTATGGGCAGGGGGAGCCCCCGTGGGATCCCTGGAAACCGAGTTCCCGGCAGCCGCAGAGGGGTAGTCGGAGCGACACCCCCGACTGGGCTGCGCTCGCCGAGGCCTCCGAGGCGCGCAACAAGCGCCGCCGGCTGCTGCTGATCCTCGGCGGCGCCCTGGCCACGGTCGCCGTCGGAGCCGCCGTCGCCGTGGCCGTCGTGTCCGCGAACGGCAGCCCCGAGGCCTCGAACGGGCCCTCCAGCTCACTGCCGGGCACCGCGGACCTGCCCAGCGAGAGCGCCGCGACCGTCCCGTCGTTCGCCCCGACCTCGGCCCCTCCCCCGCTGGATCCGATGGACTTCATA
>NZ_JAYWVC010000766.1:0-512 GCF_036281785.1 Streptomyces chiangmaiensis
GGCGACCGCGCGTTCTGCGTCGGCGCGGACATGTCCCAAAAGGCGATCGACAAGACCGGCCTCGAATACTGGTCGCAGCTCGATCCGAACGGGTTCGGCGGGCTGAGCCTGCGCACGACGCTGGACGTGCCGGTCATCGCGAGGGTCAACGGCTACGCCGTCGGCGGCGGGATGGAGATGATCCTGGGCTGCGACATCGTCATCGCCGCAGACACCGCCAAATTCGGACTGCCCGAGCCGCGGGTCGGCAGGCTGCCGCTCGACGGCGGCATGGTCCTGCTGCAGCGCAAAATCCCGCACAACGCGGCCATGGGCCTGCTGCTCACGGGCAAGCGAGTGCCCGCGGCCGAGCTGTACCGCCTCGGCCTGGTCAACGAGGTCGTCCCCGCCAGCGAACTCGACAACGCAGTGCAGCGCTGGGTGGACGACGTGCTGGCCTGCTCGCCCTCGTCGGTCCGAGCGATCAAGCAACTGGCCACCCGTACCGCTCAGCTCAGCGCCCGCGAGGCCCG
>NZ_JAYWVC010000767.1:0-512 GCF_036281785.1 Streptomyces chiangmaiensis
CCGAACAGCTCGACCAGGGTCTTGCCGGCCGACGCCATGGCGTCACGCGGACGCATGGCCTGCTTGGTCTCGATGTCGACGATCAGCTTGTCGAAGTCGGTGCGCTGCTCGACACGGGTCGCCTCGACCTTGTACGTGACCTTGAGCACCGGCGAGTAGATCGAGTCGACCGGGACACGGCCGATCTCCTGACCCACCTGCTTGTTCTGCACCGCGGAGACGTAGCCGCGACCGCGCTCCACGGTCAGCTCCATCTCCAGCTTGCCCTTGCCGTTGAGCGTGGCGAGGACGAGGTCGGGGTTGTGCACCTCGACACCGGCCGGGGGCGCGATGTCGGCGGCGGTGACCAGACCGGGGCCCTGCTTGCGCAGGTACATCACGACGGGCTCGTCGTGCTCCGAGGAGACGACCAGCTGCTTGATGTTGAGGATCAGGTCGGTGACGTCCTCCTTGACGCCCGGCACGGTGGTGAACTCGTGCAGGACGCCGTCGATGCGGATGCTGGTGACAGC
>NZ_JAYWVC010000768.1:0-510 GCF_036281785.1 Streptomyces chiangmaiensis
TTCGGCGTTCACCGCACATGCATCGGCAAACGCATCCGACAGGCCCGCGAACTCCTCGACCTTCTCGGCCGCCGCCCCCAACCAGCTGACGAGCGGCCCCTCTCTCTCAGGGACCTCCGCAGGCTGGCCACTGACAGCGAGTCACCCACCAATCAGCAGATCAAGAAGGCGAGTTGATTATCTGCGCGTCCTGACGCCAGACTTGGACTCCCTCGCCACCGCACTCTATGTGAAGACCGACGACCTGTTGAAGGCATCACCGCATCTGGCTCCCTGGCGGCCAGCCATGGGGATCGCTCCGCAACTGACCGATGCCGAGCTGGTCACGCTCGCGATGATGCAGGCCATGCTGGGCTTCACCTCCGAGGCCAGGTGGCTTCGCTACGCCCGCTCTCACCTGCGGCATCTCTTCCCCTACCTGCCGAAGCAGCCCGGCTACAACAAGCGCCTGCGCAAGGCCGCCGAGCTGCTGCGGCAAGTGACCCGGCGGCTGGCCACCGACACCTCCGC
>NZ_JAYWVC010000769.1:0-508 GCF_036281785.1 Streptomyces chiangmaiensis
TACCGGTCCTGCCACTGCCAGGACGCCGTCCTCGTGGAGAGGGTCGAGTACCTCGGCGACTCGAGGGTGGCGCCAGCGCTGAAGGGCGGAGTTGTCGATCAGGAAGCGCTCGCTCACGCGGCGCCCCGGCCGTGATCCTGTGTGCGGCTGTCGTAGGTGAGGTCCAGCTCGCCGGACTTGATCGCGTCGATGCCCTCCTGCCGCAGCCGGCGTTTGACGGCCTCCTCCATGGCCATCCGAACGGCCTTGGCCTTGGTCTTCACCCCGTACAGGCGCATGGCATGCTCGACCATCTCGTCGTCAAGGTCGATCATGGTGCGTGACATGGAGACTCCTTGCTCTGATGATCGGCTTCCTAAATGATACCGCGTGACCGACGCTAAATGGTGTCGTTTGGTTGCTGAGGGCGGTGGTGCACTGTCCTCTCCGCCCGGCGGGTCGATCCACTGCCTCATGGCACGGTATGGCAGCCCTCAGGCCGAGGCGGTCGAGGGCGCGGCTCTGCTGC
>NZ_JAYWVC010000077.1:0-33754 GCF_036281785.1 Streptomyces chiangmaiensis
CGCCGCACCAGCAGCACCGGCGGCGGGTGCCCTCGCGTCGAGAGGGCACCCGCCGCCACGGCTCAACGGCTGTACCGCATCAGCGCCCGCACCATGTGGCACGTCGTGTCCGACGGCGGGTGCACTCCGATCCGTTCCGCCGTGCTCCGTATCGTCTCGTTGCGCGCCTGGTTCGCCACGTACACGCCGGAGTCGAGCAGGGCGATCGCGAGACGCATCGCCTTCAGGCGCCGGTTGTGCGTGACGTACCACTCGCGCGGCCGCCCCGGAGGGAGCGGGCGCTTCTCCACCGGCGCGTACGGCAGGTCCAGCGGGACCCGCCTGCGGGCGGTGGACTGGGTCGGCTTCGGCTTGGTTGCGGCAGCGGGCACGAGCATCCTCCTGTCGCGGTCGGGAGCCGTCCGGACACCCCGGCGACTCCCTCGAACACTGCTTCTATTCTACTGCCGCCCACTGACAAAAGCCGCTGGCCACAAGGGCTTTGGGCATGGTTGTGACACCGGTGAGAAGTGGTGTTTCGAGTACCGTGTGGGGCATGGAGATCTGGATCAATCCGGCCTGCTCGAAGTGCCGCAGCGCGCTCAACCTGCTCGATTCCGAGGGCGCCGACTACACGGTCCGCCGTTATCTGGAGGACGTCCCCACCGAGGACGAGATCCGGAACGTGCTGACGCGCCTCGGCCTCGAACCCTGGGACATCACCCGCACCCAGGAAGCCGACGCGAAGGAACTCGGCATGAAGGAGTGGGCGAGGGACGACGCGAACCGCGACCGCTGGGTGCGCGCGCTCGCCGAGCACCCCAGGCTCATCCAGCGGCCGATCATCACCGCCGACGACGGTACGGCCGTCGTCGCCCGTACGGATGATGCGGTACGCGACGCTCTGTCCCGATGAGCCACAACTCCCGTGTGACCCATGTTACTTCGGTGATGTCTGCAACCGCTGAGTAACCCCGTTCGGGATCTCGTACATAGCGGCGTACCTATCGCGACCGGCCGCCGTGGAAGGCGGCCGGGGACAGGAGGCGCGCATGTCGCGTAGGAGAACCCTCAGTCCCAAGAAGAAGATCGCGCTGGCGGTCGGCGCCGTCGCCGTGGCCGGCAGCGGGGCCTTCGCCCTCGCCGCCACCTCGAACGCGGCGAACGTGCAGAACGCGTCCAACTCGACGGTCTGCAAGGGGCTGGCCACCGCGCTCGGCAACAACCAGTCGTTCATCGCCGCCCAGAAGGCCGATCCGGACGCCCAGTCGGCGGCGCGGATCGCCAACCGCGAGGCGGTCGTCGCCCAGATCAAGGTCCAGCAGGAGGCCTCGGGCTGCCAGGTCGGGGAGTCCGTTCAGGCGGGCGGAGCGGCGCAGGCCGGCGGTGCCGCGCAGGCCGGGGGGTCGGCTCAGGACCCCCAGGCCTCGCAGGCCGCGGGCAACGCACCCGCGGCCCCCGCGGGCGACACCGGCAACGCCTCGGGCCAGCAGGTCTGCAAGGGCTCGACGGTGACGCTGTCCGGCGAGGGCGGTGCCCCTGCCGCATCCAGCAACCAGTTCCCGGCGGGCACGAAGCTGAAGGTCACCAACCTGGACAACAACAAGTCCACCACGGTGACGGTCACTTCGGTCTCCGGCAGTTGCGTGCTGCTCAACAACGCGGCCTTCGAGCAGGTCCGTGAGCCCGGCAAGTTCCTGATCCGCCGGGCCGTGATCGAGAAGGTGGGGTGAGGTCAGCCGCCCAGAAACTCCAGGAGGCGGCGGTTCGTGGCCGTCGGGTTGGTGTACGGCAGGGCGTGGTGAGACACCTCCGGCAGGACGTGGGTCTCCACGTCCTGCAGCAACTCGGCGGCTCGGGCGGCCACATGGAGGGGATCATGGGTCCTGCTGTTCGCGGCCACGAGCAGCAGGACCCTGGTACGCAGCGAGCGCAGCGCGGCGGCGCTCGGGCGTGGCCCCGTGACCGGGCGGGCCGTCGGGAAGCCGGCCGTCGTCTCCTGGAGCCGCAGCCACGCGGCCGGCGGCACCCCGCCCGTCTCCCACTCCAGGAAGGCCCGGATCCTGCGCGCGGTGGGGCGCAGGACCATGGGCAGGGCGTGCAGGAGGTAGCCGGCCCGGTATCCGGCGAAACACTGGGTCGGGTCGAGCAGGGCGAGGCGGGTGACGCGTCCCGGGGCGTGCAACGCGTAGTGAAGGGCGATCCAGCCGCCGTACGAGTGCCCGGCCAGGGCGGCCCGGCCGATCCCCAGCCCGTCGAGGACCGCGTCGAGCCAGGCCGCCAGGTCGGCGACGGTACGGACGGGGCGGCTCGGGTTGGGGACGCTGCGGCCGGCGTCACCGATCAGGTCGACGGCATGGACACGGAAGACACGGGACAGGGCGGCCGCGTTGGCGAACCAGGACGCCGAGGTCGCGCGACCGCCCGGCAGCAGGACGAGCGGGGGGCCGTCGCCGGGGCCGCAACTGTTCACCCGGGTGCTGCCGAAGTCCGTGGCGACAGTGCCTTGTCGGGTGTCGGCGGGCCACTGGGCGAGCACCTTGTCGTACGCCGCGTGGAAGTCGGTCGGGCCATGCGCCTCGTACACAGAGGAGTCCATGAGCCCTTATTCTCTCGCCCAGCAAGATAATTGACCAGCAAGACAATCGGCCGGCACGATGAATCAGGACGACGATCGGGGCGGGCATGGCGGACCGGGCTCACCAGGGACCCGAGATGGAGATCGTCCATCTCCTGCGTGCGGTGACCGTCGAACTCGGGCTGCACAGCGTCCGGTTCGCGAACCGCAACGGCATGCACCCGACCGACGTGCGCGCCCTGATCGCCCTCATGGACGCTTCGCGGGCCGGGAAGGAGATGACGGCGGGCCGCCTCGGCGCGCTCCTCGGGCTCAACTCCGCGGGCACCACGGCCCTGGTCGACCGGCTGGAACGGCTCGGGCACGTCCGGCGTGTGCGGGACGGGCGCGACCGGCGCCGGGTGCTCGTCGAGGTCGACGAGCGGGCGGTGGAGCTCGGGTGGGCGTCGTTCGCTCCGCTGATCGGACGGGCGGTGGAGTTGCTCGAGGGGTACGACGAGCGGGAACTGGCGGCGGTGCGGGGCTTCCTGGACGGCGTCCGAAGAGCCGCCGCGGACACCGACCTTGAGACACGGCTCACCGGCCCCGGGTAACACGGGGTTCACACATGGGCAACGGCCGGGAAACCGTCTGTTGACAGGCTGCCGGGCATCACCCGGCGCCCAGTGCCGCTGCGCCGCGCACCCGCAACGACTTCGACCGCTCGGTCGAGACCCACCCCGGAGGATGTGGCCCGTGACCTTCAAGGCTGAGTACATCTGGATCGACGGCACCGAGCCGACGGCCAAGCTTCGTTCCAAGACGAAGATCCTTGGTGACGACGCCAAGGGTGCCGAGCTGCCGATCTGGGGCTTCGACGGGTCCTCCACGAACCAGGCCGAGGGCCACGCCTCGGACTGCGTGCTCAAGCCGGTCTTCTCCTGTCCGGACCCGGTCCGCGGCGGCGACGACGTCCTGGTGCTGTGCGAGGTCCTCGACACGGACACGACCCCGCACCCCTCCAACACGCGTGCCGCGCTGGCCGAGGTCGCCGCGAAGTTCGCCGCCCAGGAGCCGATCTTCGGCATCGAGCAGGAGTACACCTTCTTCGACGGCGCGCGTCCGCTCGGCTTCCCCGAGGGCGGCTTCCCGGCCCCACAGGGCGGCTACTACTGCGGTGTCGGCGCCGACGAGATCTTCGGCCGTGAGATCGTCGAGGCGCACCTGGAGAACTGCCTGAAGGCTGGTCTGGGCATCTCCGGCATCAACGCCGAGGTGATGCCGGGTCAGTGGGAGTTCCAGGTCGGCCCGCTCGCCCCGCTCGACGTCGCGGACCAGCTGTGGGTCGCCCGCTGGCTGCTGTACCGCACCGCCGAGGACTTCGGCGTCTCCGCCACCCTCGACCCCAAGCCGGTCAAGGGCGACTGGAACGGCGCCGGCGCGCACACCAACTTCTCGACCAAGGCGATGCGCGGGCGCTACGACGCGATCATCACCGCGTGCGAGGCCCTCGGCGAGGGCTCCAAGCCGATGGACCACGTCAAGAGCTACGGTGCCGGCATCGACGACCGGCTGACGGGTCTGCACGAGACCGCCCCGTGGAACGAGTACTCCTACGGCGTCTCCAACCGCGGCGCCTCGGTCCGCATCCCCTGGCAGGTGGAGAAGGACGGCAAGGGCTACATCGAGGACCGCCGTCCGAACGCCAACGTCGACCCGTATGTCGTGACCCGTCTGATCGTCGACACCTGTTGCTCGGCGCTGGAGAAGGCCGGCCAGGTCTGATCGACGCACCACGGCTCCGAGGGGGCGCCCACCGGACGGTGGGCGCCCTTTCGCGCCGGCGGCGCTCCGTACGGCGTGCAGCGTCACGTTCACGGCAAGGAGCGTCCGACGGGTGAGAGGAGTCTCCTGCGGAGCGCGGTCGTCTGCTTCAATGGGGACATGACCGGCTTCCAGAAGCACAGCGCGACGGGTCGCCATGACCTCGAGCCCTTCTGGCCCTCCCGTCAGCACCACGACTTCGACCGGGTGTGTTGTCGCGCGTGGAACGCGCGGGCCCTCTGAAGCCGTAACCACCCGGCCTTCGGCCAGCGCGCACGACGTACGTCCACGACGACCCCGACCGGCATCGGCGGTCGTCGGCCTCCCCGACGAACTTCTCGCGCGAAAGAGCTGACCTCTCATGGCGACCACTCGTCCCCTTTCGACCGCCCCCCTCACCACCCCGACCGCGCCCGCGGACGGCTCGGCACGCCACCGGCTGCGTGCTGTCGCCCGCGACGAGGTCGTCGACATGGCGGGCTTCCTGCCGCCGGGCGCCACCTGGCTGCCGGTGCCCCAGCACTCCCTGCCCAGCCTGCCGGGCCGGCCGCCGATGGTCGGCTATCTGGTGATCGTTCCGGCCGACCAGCAGCCGCCGGTGCTGCCGGTCGCGGTGCCCGGCCACCAGGACGCCGCCCCGGCCGCCGACGGCGTAGGCCGCGGCGAGGGGCTCGTCCGCGTCGACACCGCGTGGCGCACCGCCACGGTCGACGGGCAGCCGCTCGACCTCACCTACCTGGAGTTCGAGCTGCTCGCGCACCTGGTCGCACACCCCCACCGGGTGCACACCCGGGACCAGTTGGTGACCACGGTGTGGGGCTACGACCATGTGGGCGACGGACGCACCGTCGATGTCCACATCGCGCGGCTGCGGCGCAAGCTCGGCGCCCAGCACCGCGGGGTGATCCAGACGGTGCGGCGGGTGGGCTACAAGTACGCGCCGCCCGCGGTCCGCTGACGCCTGCGGCCGATCTTCTGTCAGCAGATCGGGGTTCCGCCCCACGGGCCCGCCGGGCACAGTCGTCGGTATGAGACTTCTGATGCTGGGTGGAACGGAGTTCGTGGGGCGAGCCACCGTGGAGGCCGCCCTCGAGCGGGGCTGGCAGGTCACCGTCCTCAACCGGGGGCGGCACGGGACCGCGCCCGGGGTACGCGCGCTGCGGGGCGACCGGACCGCGCCCGGCGGGCTCGCGGCGCTGGCCGAGGGCGAGTGGGACGCCGTCGTCGACACCTGGTCGGCGGCGCCCCGGGCGGTGCACGAGACCGCGCGGCTGCTCGCCGGCCGCGCCGCCCGGTACGTGTACGTGTCCAGCTGCTCGGTGTACGCCTGGGCACCCGATCCCGGGTACGACGAGAGCGCGCCCCTGGTCGAGGGGGCCGCGGCGGACGCGGAGCGGACCGAGTACGCGCAGGACAAGCTGGGCGGCGAGCTGGCCGCGGTCGGGGCCTTCGGCCCCGAGAGGTCGCTGCTCGTGCGGGCCGGACTGATCCTCGGTCCGTACGAGAACGTCGGCCGGCTGCCGTGGTGGCTCGGCCGGACGGCCCGCGGCGGGCCGGTGCTCGCGCCCGGGCCGCGCGAACTGCCGCTGCAGTACGTCGACGTCCGGGACCTCGCTCAGTGGATCCTCGGTGCGGTGGAGCGGGAGCTCAGCGGGCCGTACAACCTCATGAGCCCGCAGGGCCACGCGACGATGTCCGAGCTGCTGGACGCCTGTGCACGGGTGACCGGGGGAACCGCGGAACTGCGCTGGACGGCGCCCGAGGTGATCCTCGGGGCCGGGATCGAGCCGTGGACGCAGCTGCCGGTGTGGGTGCCGCCGGGGGGCGACTATCACGCCGCCCTGCACGGTGCCGACGTGTCACGGGCGGTACGGGACGGGCTGCGGTGCCGGACGGTCGAGGAGACGGTGCGGGACACCTGGGAGTGGCTGCGGGGCCTGGACGGGGTCGCGCCGCGGCGGGAGGACCGGCCGCCGCTGGGACTCGACCCCGCAGTGGAGGCGAAGGTGCTCGGGCTCTGACCCGTATGCGAGGGTGCCGTCCGCTCCGTCGTACCGGAACGGGCAATGACGAAACAAATCTCCAACAATTTCGCCAAACCGGGCCATGGCGTTTTCCTGCGACGACAACGGCAGGTTCACGACCGCAGTCACCCATATGGATCACGGCCGGAAAAGACGGCACCGAACTCGATACTGAATCGAATTGAAAGTCATGAGGTTACCCCACTCAACTCTCGCTGAAACAGGGGCCTCTGTGCCCATTGCATCCGAAATGACCGCACGAACTTCCAAGTTCCTCTGAGAATTCTGAACGCCCCACGGGCCCCCTGCGTATGGGAGAGCACCGCTTCACCCCTGTCGGGCGCCTCCGCCCCGAAAGGAAGTCAGAGGAGTTCCATGGGACGCAACACACGAAAACGCCGTACGCCGCTGGCCACCAAGGCCATAGCCGCCTCGGCTGCCCTAGCGCTCGGTGGGGGCGGGCTGATCTGGGCGAACTACTACGCCTCGGCGGACGAGACGAACGCACAGAACAGCACCAAGGCCGCCACGGCTCAGGTGGCCACCATCACCTGCCCGGACGTGGGGCAGGAACTCACCGACGTGCCGGACCAGGCCCGTAGCGAGGTCGACGGCGAACTGGCCAACCTCGACCGCCAGATCACGGACGCCTACCAGCGTCTGGCGACCACACGGGACGCACAGGCGAGGGACTCGAGCTTCGTCCAGAACTCGATCCTCCAGCCGCTCAAGGAGCGGCGGCAGGTGATCATCGACCGCATCCAGTTGGAGATCAACCGGGTCGGCGGCAGCGCGCCCGACAGCCTGGACAACCTGGCCGGCTGCACCGGGGCCACCGCCGACCAGGCCGACACCAACGCCGGCCAGCAGCAGAGCACCAACGGCGGCCAGCAGCAGACCGGGGGCCAGAACGCCGGTCAGCAGCAGGGCAACGGCGGCCAGGCCGGCAACGGTCCGGTCGCAGCCGACTTCGTCGACATCACAAAGGTCCAGCGGAACGTCCAGGCGAAGCCGCAGCAGAGCCGCAACGCCTCGACCGGCACGTTCACCACACGGTGCGGTGTGAACGCCAACAAGAACCACAACACCGACAACGTGATCGTGGCGCCCGGTGTGGCCAACGGCGCGCACCATCTGCACGACTATGTCGGCAACCAGAAGGTCAACGCGTTCTCCAGCAACGACACGTTCCTGCAGGGCGGGACCAGCTGCCAGAACAAGAACGACCTGTCGTCGTACTACTGGCCGGTCGTCCGTGTCCAGGACGGCACGCAGGACTTCGACCAGAACGCGGACGGCGGCGGCAAGGAAGGCAACGTCGGCCGGATCCTGACGCCGGTGCAGGCCCAGATCAAGTACGTCGGCAGCCCGAGGGCCAAGGTCGTCGCGATGCCTCAGTTCCTGCGCATCATCACCGGTGACGCCAAGACCACCACCAACGGACCGGCGAACGCCAACGCGCACTGGAGCTGCACCGGCTTCGAGAACAAGGTCCAGCTGACGACGCAGTACCCGATCTGCCCGCAGGGCAGCAACGTGGTCCGCACGTTCGCCTT
Organism: Streptomyces chiangmaiensis; assembly: GCF_036281785.1. Lineage (NCBI taxonomy): Bacteria > Bacillati > Actinomycetota > Actinomycetes > Kitasatosporales > Streptomycetaceae > Streptomyces > Streptomyces chiangmaiensis. The sequence goes on from NZ_JAYWVC010000077.1 coordinate 7,941, forward strand.
CCAGAGCTGCTGGGACGGCCAGAACATCGACAGCGCCAACCACCGTACGCATGTGGCCTTCGCCGACGCGAACGGCAACTGCCAGAACGGCTTCAAGGCCATTCCGCAGCTGACGATGCGACTGGTGTACAAGATCACGCCGCCGACCGTCCAGGACGGTGTGGTGAAGAACGCCTATGCGGTGGACGGCTTCCCGGAACAGCTCCACAAGCCGGCCACCGACCACGACGACTTCATCAGCGTCACGACCGGCGGTCTGGCGAACAAGATCGTCAACTGCCTCAACCGCGGCCAGCGGTGCCAGTGACCGATTGAACCGTTGATCCACTGCAGAAGGCCGGTGGCGGGATCCCCCGCCACCGGCCTTCTGCGTGTCCGCCGCGGCGCGGCTCAGCCGCTGTGCCCGGCGTGGGCGTGGTGGTCCGTCCCGATCTCCACCTCACCGCCCAGCGTGCCGCGCAACGCCTTGACCACTCCGTCGTCGCCCACGGCCACCCACTTGCGGCCCACGAGGTAGTAACCGCCGTAGTCCTTGGCGTCGTTGATCCAGTCACGCTGCCCCCGGTCGGTGGCGAAGGTGGCCAGCACGAACTTGCCGTCGGAGTTGTTGCAGATGGCCTGACGGATCTCGTCGGCGTCCGTCTGGATGTTCGGCTTGCACTGCACGTCCGCGGCCAGGTCCTCCAGGCTGCCGGTCGCGGTCGCCGGGATCTTGCGCTGGGCGTCATCCGGCCCTCCCGACCCGGCACACCCGGTCAGCACCAGCAGGGCGACGGCCGCACCGGCCGTCAGCATCTCGCGCGTCCACCTCATGTGTTCCTCCGGTCGTCCTGGCCCATGCCGCTGGGAGCCCTCGCAAGGGCCCTGCCTTTCCCTACGGCTGCGGCGCGCTCCATGCTCAATGGCACCGACAGTCGTCCCCTCCGGAATCACGCGAAATCCGGTGCCCGGATCGGCACGCCTGTGCGAGGGTGAGCAGCCTGAACACCGGGGCGAGGGGCAAGCATGAGCACGCAGGACTGGGAGCAGCGCGTGGCCGCCGCCTGGGCGGCCTTCGAGGACCACACCAGGACGGCACCCGACGCCGGCTCCGCCCGGAGTGCCGCGGACTTCCGCGCGGTGATCGACGCCCTGGTCGCCGAACTGCCCGAGGACAGCCCGCTCGGGCCCTTCGAGCGGGCCTGCGCCTGGGACTCGACGGGCCACTCGGACACGGCGGTGCCGCTGTACCGGGAGGCGCTGGCACGCGGCCTCGACGGGTACCGCGGACGCCGGGCGAAGATCCAGTTGTCCAGTTCGCTGCGGAACATCGGGCAGGCCGAGGAGGGCGTCAAGCTGCTCACCCCCGAACTCGACGCGCCCTCCGACGAACTGGACGACGCCGTACGCGGCTGCCTGGCCCTGTGCCTGTCCAGCCTGGGCCGTGACCGCGAGGGCCTGTCCCTGGTGCTCGGCGCGCTCGCGCCTCATCTGCCGCGCTACCAGCGCTCGATGGCGAACTACGCGCGCCTGTTGGTCGAACCGGAAGCCTGAGCGTCCCGTTCGGCCCGCTCGCGGACCCGGGCACGGGACGCCTGCGCCCTGTGCCGAAGGGGCGCCCGGGGGCCGAGCCCTCGTCCAGGTGACCAACCACCGTCCCGCTCGTTTTGCCGGACGTGCAGTCACAGGATGTCGCCTCGCGCACAACTCCCGTCTCCGGGCCGGTCGTCGACATCGAGCAGGCCGAGGCCGCGCTCGTCGAGCACTATCCCCGGCTCGTCCGGCTCGCCTATCTGGTGCTGCCACCGGGCCTCGGCCGCACCCGGCGGGTGCTGACCGCACACGCCCTCGTCCAGCGGGCGCTGCCCCGCGGGCGCGCCTCCGCCTCTGTGATCCCGGCCCAGGCCACGGAAGCCGACGGCTCGGGGGACGCCCGCGGCGGCGACCCCGGGTACTCCCTGCTGCGCCTCCAGGTGGTGCGTACGGCTCTGGAGGCGGGCCGTCCGCTGAAGCGCGCGGCCTGGCCCAAGCGGTCGCAGCTGCCTCCCCTGTTTCCCCAGGTATGGGGACTGAGGCTCTTCCCGCGCTCGGGCGGCGCCGACGAACTCGCCCTGGACCAGCGTCTGTCCACGCTGTCCGGGCCGGGCCGCGCCGCCTATGTGCTGCGCGGTCTGGAGCGCCTCCCCGAGGACGGCGTGCGCAAGGTGCTGGCCGCGGCGGGTGTCAGCCGCCCGACGGCCGCCCTTCGCGAGGCCTCGCGCGTGCCGAGGCAGGACGCGCTGCTCGAGTCCCCCGAGTTCGACCCGTGCTCGTTGCAGGCGCGGCCGACCGATCTGATGCGGCGCAGACAGCACACCAAGGCCGCGCTCGCCGCCGCGGGCGCCGCAGTGGTGTGCGGCGCGCTGCTCGCCCTGCCGAGCGGCGGCTGGGGCCCGGACGGCGCGGCCGCCCCGTCGTATGCGCAGAACCCGGCCGCCCAGGCGATCCTGGACCCGGCCAAGGTCACTAAGGTGCCGCCCGCCGCCTGGCAGACATCGGCACGCACCGACTTCTCCGTGTGGCCCGCGCGCGGCGGCCTCACCGGGGACAGGGCACTGCTGCGCCGTGCCCTTGCCGTCTGGGCGCGGCCCGGCGGGTCCGTCCAGGTCTCCGCGACCCCGGGCACCCCGTCGGGCGCCCCGGCCGGACCGCCGCAGTTGCTGTACGCCGGACGCGTCGACGCCGCACGCGTGGTGATCTTCTACGACGGTCTGCGCATCGCCCGCTACGCCGAACCGACCAACGGCACGGACGGAGCCGCGCTCGACTTCGCCCGGGTCGACGCGGCCGACGGTGCCGAGGCGGAGGCGGTCGTCCTGCACCGCGCCGACGGCAACGTCCGCTATCTGACGGCGCCTTGGGTGACCGGGGCTGCCGAGCGGGACCTGCTCAAGCCGTCGTCCGGGACGGTGGACCTGGGCCCCGCCGACGGGGTGACCGCGCCGCTGGCCGGTCCGGCCGAGCGAACCGGCTCGTGCCCGTCGTGGAACGTGCTGCAGCTGACCGACGATTCGGGCACCCGGCTGCTGACCGACCTCGGGGAGCTGACCCCGGCGCATCTCACCGTGGGCCGGCCGGCCGCGCCCGGTGAGGCGTCCGGGACGGAGGCACTGCGCATCTGGTCTCCGTTCGCCTGCTCGCTGGCGACGGTACGGTCACAGGGCGTGCGGTCCGTCAACGCGTGGGAGTACGCGCGGCAGAAGCTGCCGGACGGGTCCGGGTCCGCTGCCTGGGTGTGCACACGGGCCGACACCTGGCGGGGGGACGGGCCGCGGGTGCTGGCGCAGTTCCACACGCCGGGCGGGCGGTACGGGGCGGTCGCGGCCAAGGCCGAGGGCGTCGCCGCGTGCGGCACGAAGGATCCCCATGTGCTGGCGGGGGTGTTGTGGAAATCGGCGGAAGGGCTCTGGTACCTGCTCGCCGCGGGGAGTCGGGACACCACGTCGGTCCGGGCGACCGGCGGGGTGACCGGTTCGGCGGACGGAAGCCTGCTGGCGGTACGGGCGACGCAGGGTGCCCAGGCCGGGCTGAAGGGGACTCTCGACGACGGCAGGACGATCAGCGGACTTCGCTGAGCACGGCCCGCGGGGCGCCTGAGGTGAGTGCGTCCCGGAGGCCGCCTGCGGTGCTGGAGCAGGGGTTGACGCCTGTGCCGTGGGTGCCTGGCGAGAAGATCGTGCTGAATGTGTGAACGGCCATGGCCGCTGGAACCCGTTCGGGGCCGGATCCGATCGGTAAGGTGTTCTCATGACAACCGGGGTACGCCGCAGAATGGGAGTCGAGGAGCGGCGGCAGCAGTTGATCGGCGTCGCGCTCGAACTGTTCAGCCAGCGCTCCCCCGACGAGGTCTCCATCGACGAGATAGCGTCGGCCGCAGGCATCTCGCGGCCGCTGGTCTATCACTACTTCCCCGGCAAACTCAGCCTCTACGAAGCGGCGTTGAAGCGCGCCTCCGAGGAACTGTCGACCCGGTTCGTGGAGCCGCAGGAGGGCCCGCTGGGCGCACGACTGCTGCGTGTGATGCACCGGTTCTTCGACTTCGTCGACGAACACGGCCCCGGTTTCTCGGCGTTGATGCGCGGCGGCCCCTCCGTCGGCTCGTCGCGGACGAACGCGCTCGTGGACTCGGTACGGCAGTCCGCCTATGTCCAGATGCTTGCGCACCTGGGGATCCCGGATCCGCCGGCGCGCCTCGAACTGGTGATCCGTTCGTGGATCTCGCTCGTCGAGTCGACGGCACTGATCTGGCTGGACGGGCGCCGGATCCCGCGCCGCGAGCTGGAGGTCAAGCTCGTGCACGACTTCGCGGCGCTGTCGGCGGTGAGCGCCGCCCACGACGACGAGATGGCGAAGCTGCTGCGGCGCGTGCTGAAGAACGAGCCGGGCGAGGGGCCTTTCGGCGACCTGGTCGCCCGGCTGATCTCCCTGGCGTCCTGACGGATGTTCTGACAGCATCAGCTCTCGGATTTGCGGTACGACGGGTCGAGGTCCCGCACCTCGGCGGACAGGTGCAGGGCGAGTCCCCCTGCCGGCTTCACATGCCGCCGCAGCAGCTCCAGCGTCGCCTCGGTGAGCCTCACCCTGGTGTCGTCGCTGCGTCCGGCCAGCAGCCCCAGGGTGACGTGCACGACCGCGTGCCCGTCCGGGTCGGCGCCGACCGTGGTGTCCTCGGTGCGTCGGAACTGCGTCTTGCACGCCTCGATCCGCGCGGCCGCGATCTCGACCACCTCGGCGTGCAGCGCCGGCGCGAACGCGCGCCGGTCGAAGGAGTCCTCCAGCGTTGCGGAGTAGTCGACGGTGATCTGCGGCATGGCACTCCTGTTCTACGGCGGGCGCCCTCACCCTAGCCCCGCGCTCCCCAGCCGCAGCGCCAGGAGTGCGATGTCGTCCTCACGGTCATGGCCGAAGCGGCGCAGCAGTGTGTCGCACAGCGTGGCCACGCCGGGCGGGGCGTCGGCCGCGGCCGTACGCAGGTGTTCCATGGAGACGGCCAGATCGGTGCCGCGGTTCTCGATGAGTCCGTCGGTGACCATGAGCAGCCGGTCCGCGGGGCCCAGCACCGCCTCGGTCGGTGGCGGCCGGTCCAGGCCGAGTCCGAGCAACGGACCGTCGGCGCGGGCGTACTCGGCGGTGCCGTCCTCGTGCACGACCAGCGGCGGGATATGGCCCGCGTTGGCGATGCGCACGCGCCCACTGTCCGGATCGACCAGGACCAGACAGACGGTGGCGGTGACATCCGGGTGGAAGTGCTGCAGCAGCCGGTCGAGCCGCCGTGCCAGGCTCCGCGGGTCCGGGTTCTCGACGCAGTAGGCGCGCAGCGCGTGCCGGAGCTCCACCATGACGGTGGCGGCGTCCAGCGAGTGCCCCGCGATGTCGCCCACCGCGGCGAGCACTCCGTGCGAGGTGTTCAGCGCCGCGTAGAAGTCGCCGCCGATCTCGGTCTGCCGGGAGGCGGGCACATAACGGACGACCGTCTCGACGCCCTGTACCTCGGGCGCCTCCTGGGGCAGGAAGCTGTGCTGCAGGGTGAGCGCGACATGGCGCTCCACCTGGTACATGAGCAACGCCTCCGCGGCGAGCGCCGTGGCCTGGGCGAGCCGGGCGACCAGCGGGTCGCCGTCGTCCGTCGGGCCCCGCGCGGGCACGGCGAGGCAGACGGCGGGCTTGCCCTCCTGGCTGCGTGCCACCACCACGCGCGCGTCCTCGGGCTTGCCTGGCCGCAGGAAGCCCGCAGGCCACAGCGGATACGGCACCACCGTGCCGCGCGCCCCGGTGTGCCCGGCGAACAGGCCGCGGATCAGCCGGGCGACCGCCTCGTTGGCCTCGGAGTCCGGCAGCGAGGCGCGCGCCCGGGACGGGGACAGGCCCCGGTAGAGCTCGCCCTCCTCGCCGAGCACGAAGACCACCGCGGGCGAGCCGGTGAGCCGGGCGGTGCCCTCGGCGGCGGCCTGGACCAGTTCCTTCATGCACCGCGCCGCGTGCACGGAGACGATCGTCTCGGACAGCAGCCTCAGCCGCCGCGCCAGCGCCTCCGCGCCGGTCCGCATCCGGGCACTGCGCACGGCGGCCCGTACGACGGCCTGGATCTCCTCGGGCTCGGCCGGCACCGACAGATACGCCTCGCCGCCGGAGTCCAGCCCCCGGCACCGGAATTCGGGCCCGTCGGAGACGGCCGAGAAGTGCACCACCGGGAGCGCGGCGGTGGTGGGCGAGGACTTGAGCCTGCGGCACAGTTCGAAGCCGCTCATGTCCGGCAGGCCCACGTCGACGAGGGCGACGTCGGGCAGGGTGCCTTGGCGCAGCCGTAAGCCGAGTTCGGTCAGTGCCTCGCCGCCGCTGGCGACGGGCACCACGCGGTGCCCCGCCCGGCGGAGCACCGCACCCAGCGCATAGCTGCTGGCGTGCACGTCGTCGACCACCAGCACGGTGGACCCCGTCTGTTTGCCGTTGCCGTCCATGTGAGCCGCCCCTCGGCGCACGGAAAAGGTGGGGCGGACCGGGAGTTTCCGGCCCGCCCCACCACGCTAGTGTCCTAGCGTCCGGCCCGGGAGAAGATCCCTACCGTGCGACCCGGAACGGCGAACGTCCCGGATTCCTCCGCGTACGAGGACGTCTTGACGATAGGGTCTGCGCCCTCGGCCTGCGCCGGATGCAGCGCGTAGACCTTGCCGGCCAGGTTCGCAACCGTCTGCTCCTGCCGCTTCGGCGTCGCGTTGAAGACGACGACCAGATCGCCCAGCTCCATCGTGATCACGCCGGGCGTCTCGTCCTTCCCGGAGAGCGGGAAGGAGAGCTTCGACTGCACCTCGTCGGCTGTGGCGAGGGAGAAGACGGGCTCGATCGTACGGATCCTCAGCAGGTCCCGGTACGCAGCGGAGGCGCCGTCGATCTGGTCGCACCCCACCTCGACCGAGGTCAGCAGGGGCCCCGCATAGGGCCATTTCGACCGGTTGTCGGCCGCCGGCGGCAGCCCGCGCCCGAAGCCGTTGCCGTCCCGGCAGTCCCAGTGGACCGCGTTGAACCAGTCACCGCTGTCGAAGGAGTTGCGGTCGAGGGACTTGGAGCGCAGCAGGTCCGAGCCGGCCTGGGAGAGAGACGGACCCTGCGAGAGGGCTGCCGTGGCCATGGCGAGGACCTGCATACGGGCCCGGTCGGACGCGGAGGTGTCCTTGGGCAGCTTGTACGCGAGCGCGTCGAACAGCGACTCGTTGTCGTGTGCGTCGGCGTACGCAACGGCGTCGCCCGGCGCGTCCGCGTAGCCGGCCGGGGCGCCGTTGTAGTCGACCTCGGCTCCGGTGACGTCCTTGCCGTCCGTGCCGGTGAACCGGTACTCGGCGAGGTTGCCGCTGAGACCGACCTTGATGAGGTCCTGGTAGTGCAGGAGCTGGGCCTTCTGCTCGGCGGGCGTCCCGTTGCCCGTCGAGGAGTTGGGGTCGGTGTACAGGCCGGAGGCGAAGCCCTGCACGCCCGGGTCCTCGTCGAAGGGGCCGCCACCGCGCACCGCGTCACGGGCCCGGTCGGAGAAGGTGGCGATGCCGGTGCCGGCCATGTTCGCCTGCGTCGCCTGGACGAAGCGGGCGTCGTTCGCGACCTCGCCGAAATTCCAGCCCTCGCCGTAGAGGATGATCTTCTTGCCGTCGACGCCGTCCTCCGCGAGGGTCAGCGCGTCGAGGGCCCGGCGCACGGCGAGGATGCCGGCCTTCGGGTGGTGGCCCATGAGGTCGAAGCGGAACCCGTCGACCTTGTACTCCCTGGCCCAGGTGACGATCGAGTCCACGACGAGTTTGCCCATCATGGCGTTCTCGGGCGCGGTGTTGGCACAGCATGTGCTGTTGGCCACCGAGCCGTCGGCGAGCAGCCGCTGGTAGTAGCCCGGCACGATACGGTCCAGGACGCTGGTGTCCGCCTGCCCGCTCGCCGCCGTGTGGTTGTAGACGACGTCCATGACGACCCTGAGGCCGTCCTGGTTCAGCGACTTGATCATCTCGCGGAACTGGAGCGTACGGGCGGTGCCGTCCGGGTCGGTGGCGTAGGAGCCCTCGGGGACCGTGTAGTGGTAGGGATCGTAACCCCAGTTGTAGGCGTCCTTGGCGGCCGACTTCGTCACGCACTCCTGCTGCTTGTCGGAGTCGGCCGGGTAGGAGGCGAGGTCGCAGTCGGGGCTCGCCTGGTCGGCCTTCCTCTCGGGGATGGTGGCGATGTCGAAGGCGGGCAGCAGATGCACGTACGACGTCCCGGCCTTCGCCAACTCGCGCAGATGCTCGGAGCCGTCGCTGTCCTGGTCGGTGAAGGCGAGATAGGTGCCCCGGTCCTTCGCCGGGACCGTGCTGTCGGCAACCGAGAAGTCCCGGATGTGCAGTTCCTGGATCTGCGCGTCCCTGAGCGGCACGGCCTTGGGTTTGGCCAGTGTCGACCAGCCGCGCGGGGCGAGCGACCTGTCGTTCAGGTCGACGACGAGGCTGCGCTGCGAGTCCGCGGTGAGGGCGACCGAGTAGGGGTCGGTGACCTCGTTGGTGACGACCTTGCGGACGCTGGGCGCCCAGACCTTCACGACGTACCGGTAGGGCTTGTTCCTCCAGGATGCGGGACCGGTGACGGACCAGACGCCGGTGGTGGCGTCCCGGCGCATCGGCACGGCTGTGCCGTCGAGGTCGAGACGCACGCTCTGGGCCGTCGGCGCCCACACGGACAGGGTCGGCCGGCCGTCGTGGAAGACCGGGCCGAGCGCGGCCTTGGTCGCGCCGGGATACAGATCGTCCAGGACACCGGCGATCTGCACTCCGGTAGCGGCGAGCACAGCACCGTTCACCGCGCGCTGGGAGGCCACGATCTGCCCACTCAGCGCCTCGCGCACCCGGTCGCGGTCGCGCGGGTCGACGGACCAGGCCGCATAGTCCTTCAGATGGGGGAACTTAGCCTTCTGCACGTCGGTGAGCATGGTCTTCGTCAGCCGCAGCCAGCGCTCGTCGTCGCTGGTGAGTGTGCCGTCGTTCACGGCGATCGAACCGTCGTGGGAGTACAGCAGCTGAGTGGAGGCGGCGCCGTCGACGCCGCTCCAGGCGAGGGTGTTCCGGTCGATCCAGATGGCCTTGGACGTGGTCGGGTCGAGAGCGGCCGCGCTGCCCGAAGGCTGCGGCAGCAGGTACTTCTCCTGCCCGTTCAGCAGCCACACCTCGTGGCCGTTCGCCGTGAGGTCCAGGGACTGGTCGGCGGGGAGGTCCTTCTCGTCGCCCTTGTGGACGATGTAGCTGAGGCTGTTGGCCCCCTCGGTGAGCGGCACCTCGAAGACCGCACCGTAGGCATCGGTCCTGACCGGCTTCAGCGGGTTCGACCAGTCGGTGGGGTTCGCGGCGCCCGTCCAGACGTGCAGGCCCCAGCCGTCGTAGTTCCCTCCCCCAGAGCCTTCGGCCTGGGAGGTGCCCCCAGCGCGGTGGTAGTGGAGGATCGCCTTCGTCTTGTCCTGCGCCGGGTAATCGGCCGCCGGCTTCTCGGTGAGGACGGCCTCCTTGCCCTGCTCGACCCAGACCTCGCCGGTCTTGGTGACGTCGATGAACCGGTCGGCGGAGACGTCCTTGGTGCCGTCCTTGTCGATGACCAGGAAGCCCACGTTCGAAGCGCCCGGCTTGAGCTTGACGTAGGCGAAGGCACCGTAGGCGTCGCGGCCGGCGAAGGGGTGGCTGTCCGGCCAGTCGGTCGCCTCGCCGTCGGCGAGGTCGCCCCAGGCGTACAGGCCCCAGTTCGCGTAGTCGCCGTCGGCGCGCTTGTAGTGGACGATCGCGTGGTCCCGGGAGGAGGCCGTGGGGATCTCGGGTGCGGGCGGTGTGCCGGTGGTGCTCATGGCGGCGGCGCTCGCGGTACGGCCGGCCGAGTCGATCACGACGGCCTTGTAGCGCAGGGCCGTGCCGGGCGCCACGTCCTTGCCGATGGTCTGGGTGACCTTGTACGGGGCGTGGTCGGCGGAGCCGAGGACGCGCCAGGGGCCGTTGCCGGTCTGGGCGGCGAAGACGACCCGGTCGAGCTGCCCGCCGTCGACGTCCGCCGCGACCTCCACGGTTCCGGTGGCGCCCGCGCCCGGGGCCTTCAGGGCGACCGTCGGCTTCGTGGCGGGTGCGCCGAGTCGGCCGGCGGCCTTGAGGACGACGGCCGACTCGGCCGGGACGGTGACGGTGACTTTCCTGTCCGCGTCGCTCCTGACCGACGTGTCCGTCCCGTAGACACCGCCGAACGTCATACCGGCCGACCCGGTCACGAACGTGGCCGTCTTCTGCTCACCGGCGTTGTTGAAGGCAACGACGTACTCGGTCCCGTCGCTCCCCGTGCGGGAGAAGGCGTAGATGCCGGCGCCGTCGGCCGCATACCGCTCGGTCTGGATTCCGTCGGCCAGCGCGGGGTTGTCCTTCCGCAGCGCGGAGAGACTGCTGATCTGCCGGTAGAGCGGCGCACTCGTGTCGTACGCGTCGCTCGCGTGCGTGCGGTCGGTGCCGATCTCGTCGTCGTCCAGGTAGTCCGCGACCTCGGAGGCGAACATCGTCTGGCGGGCGTCCTTGTCGCCGCCGGATCCGGTGAAGCCCTGTTCGTCGCCGTAGTAGACGACGGGGTTGCCGCGGCTGAGGAACATCAGCTCGTTGGCGAGTTCGTCCTTCTTGAGCAGTTCGGCGTCGGGCGCCCCGGGGTTGTCCTGCTCCAGGAAGGAGCCGATCCGTCCCATGTCGTGATTGCCGAGGAAGGCGACCTGCTCGTAGGCGTTGGCCTTGTCGGTCGTGTACTTGTAGTCGCTCGCGAAGACACCCGCGAGCTTCTGCGCGCTGCCGCCCTGGGAGGCGTACTGGCGGGCCGCCTCCTGGAAGGGGAAGTCGAGGGTGGCGTCGAGGCGGCCCTGCGTGACGTACGGGGACGTGAGGGAGGGGTCGGAGGAGTAGACCTCGCCGAACATGAAGAAGTTCTTGCGTCCGTGTGCGGCGGCGTACTTGTCGAGCGCCGTCGCCCACTGGGTCCAGAACTCCATGTTCACGTGCTTCACGGTGTCGATCCGGAAGCCGTCGACACCGAAGTCGCGCACCCAGCGCTCGTAGATCCTCTCCATGCCCTCGACGACCTCGGGACGTTCGGTCCACAGGTCGTCCAGGCCCGAGAAGTCGCCGTACGTGGTGGACTCACCGGCGTACGTGGAGTCACCGCGGTTGTGGTACATCGTCGGGTCGTTGAGCCACGAGGGGACCTTGACGTCCTTCTTCGCGGCGGGGACCACGGGTGTGCGCGGGAAGGAGTCGGCGTCCGTCGCCGGGAAGCCGTTCGTGCCTTCGGCGTGGCCGGCGTCGTCGAAGGGACGCCCGTCCTTGGTCAGATACGGGAACGCACCCTTGGAGAGGTAGTCGTAGGACTTCTCCTCGTAGTCGACGACATCGGCGGTGTGGTTGGTGATGACGTCGAAGAAGACCTTCATGCCCTTGGCGTGTGCCTTCGAGATGAGGGTCCGGAGGTCGTCGTTGGTGCCGAAGTGCGGGTCGACCCGGGTGAAGTCGGTGATCCAGTAGCCGTGGTAGCCGGCCGAGGTATCGGAACCGGTGCCCTGGACAGGCTGGTTCTTGAAGATCGGCGCCATCCAGATCGCGGTGGTGCCGAGTCCCTTGATGTAGTCGAGCCGCTTGATCAGGCCCTTGAGGTCACCGCCCTGGTAGAAGCCCTTGTCGGTGGGGTCGTAGCCGGTGGACAGGCGTGAACCGGTCAGGCCCCCGCGGTCATTGGAGGCGTCGCCGTTGGCGAAACGGTCCGGCATGACGAAGTAGAACTGCTCGCGGGTGGCGTCGTGCCGCGCGGGCTCGGCCGCGAGCCGCGCATCGGACGGCGGCGGGGGCGGAGTGGCGGCCCGTGCGGCCAGGGGCTGCAGGAGCGCCGCGGCGAGCGCGGTGACGGTGAGGGCCGCGACCCTTGTCCGGCTCGGGATACGGCGCCTCGAGGGCGCCGGCCATCTCGGTATCACAGGCGTGAACTCCTCGCGATTGCGGCTCGATCGGGTCCGACCCCTGCGCCGCGGCACGGCTCCGTCGCCGGGCGCCCGCGCGACCGTACCGCCCGCGCAAGGTTTACAGCAAGAGTTATGAAAGCAGCGGAAATAATTTGCATCGGGCTACGCGACGGACGAAGGCCCACTGCCTCCGGCACGGCGGGCAGTGGGCCTGGGAGGGGTGCCGGCTCAGCAGCCCGACTTTCCCGCGTAGATGGCGAGCGCGGTGTTCGGGGCGACCGACGCCTCGAACCAGCCACTGCTGTTCACCGTCACGGTCCTGTTGCCCTGCACATCGCAGTAGGTGCCCGCGGGCAGCGACGTCTCGTACCACCGGTCGGCCGTCGTGCTCTCGTGATTGATCACCACATAGCCCTTGCTGCCCCGGCCGAAGGCGATGAGGTTGTTGCCGTTGTCCCACCACTTGGTGACCGCCTGTCCGCGTGTGGCGTTGCGGAAGGCGACCATCGACTTGATCTCCGGCCAGGCGTGCTGGCACTTCCAGCCGTTCTGCCAGCAGGCGTTCACCTGGCCGCCGTTCGGCGGGCCGGCGTCCGCGTCGGACCACTCGTAGCCGGAATTGATGTCGGGGGCGCCATAGGGCCAGGCCAGCATGAAGACGTTGGCCAGTGTGTAGTCGGCGCCGCTCTTGTAGTTCAGGGTCGCGCCGTTGCGCTCGGTGTCGTGGTTGTCCACGAAGACGCCGGCGACCGAGCTGTTCAAGTAGCCCCAGCCCTCGCCGTAGTTGCCGAGGTAGGCCAGCTTCTCGCTGGTGAACACCCGCTTGAGGTCATAGGCGTAGCGGAATTCCTGGACGTCGCCGTTGCCCGTGTACTCGGTCGGCTGGACCGCCTCGCCCGCACCGTGGATGACCTCCTGCTTCCAGTACGCGGAGGGGTTGGTCAGCCGGGACTTGATGGCGGCCAGGTCCGCTGCCGGGATGTGCTTGGCCGCGTCGATGCGGAAGCCGTCGACACCGAGGCCGAGCAGGTCGTTCATATAGCTGGCGATCGTCTTTCGGACGTACTCCTCACCGGTGTCCAGGTCGGCGAGGCCCACCAGTTCGCAGTGCTGGACGTTCCAGCGGTCCTGGTAGTCGGTGACCTGGGCGGTGCAGTCGTCGAAGTCGGCGGACGAGTACAGGCCGGGATAGGCGTACTTCGTGTACGACGAACCTCCCGTGCCGGTTCCGCTGCCGGCCGACATGTGATTGACGACGGTGTCCACGACGACCTTCACGCCCGCCGCGTGGCAGGTGTCGACCATGTTCCGGAAGGCCGTGCGGTCACCGAGGCGGCCCGCGATCCGGTAGCTCACCGGCTGGTAGGACGTCCACCACTGCGAGCCCTGTATGTGCTCGGCGGGCGGGGAGACCTGCACGTAGCCGTAGCCGGCCGGACCGAGGGTGGTGGTGCACTCCCTGGCGACCGAGGCGAATTTCCACTCGAAGAGGACGGCGGTGACGTCCTTGGTGCCGGGCGGGGAGGCCTGGGCGGTCCCGGCGAGGACGGCGAGTGCGACCGACACGGCCGCCGTGAGGGCGAGGGCGCCGGAGAGCGTTCTACTGGCCATGTGGGGGTTCCTTCTCCGTTGAAGGATCTGCTGGGGGCGCCTGCCGGAGACCCTGAGATCTCCTGAGGGGAATTGCTGCAAGTTTTCAACTACTTGCAATCGAGCAGACCGTACGAGCCCGGGCCGTGACGGTCAACCCCTCGGCATGTTCCTGCCATATACGAAGTAGGGCCGGATAGCGGCCGGTTGGCGCGGTGGGAACTGCCGGGACAGACGGCGGGGCCCGCCGTCCATGCCGGACGACGGGCCCCTGAAAACGATCGGAAAGCCTTGCGAGGCGTCAGTCGACCGTCCACCAGACCGTCGTGTCGGCCGGCACCTTCGCCTCGCCGTCCGCCTCGGTCACCTCGGCGCTTGCGAGCAGCACACGGCCGTACGCCGGAAGCGCGACCGACTCACCGCTGGTGTTGGCGACGCAGACGAAGCCCCCGCGCCGGAAGGCCAGCACGCCCTCGGGTGCACGCAGCCACTCGACCGAGTCGCCGGCGCCGAGGCCGGGCTGCTCGCGCCGCGCGGCGAGCGCGGAGCGGTACAGCTCCAGGGTGGAGCCGGCCACGCCCTGCTGCGCCTCGACACTCAGGTCGCCCCAGCCCGCCGGCTGCGGCAGCCAGCTGCCGCCGGTGCCGAAGCCGTAGGACGACCCGCTGCGGGTCCACGGGATCGGGACACGGCAGCCGTCACGGAAGCCGTCCTGTCCCGCGCCGCGGAAGTACGCCGGGTCCTGGCGCACCTCGTCGGGCAGGTCGACCACGTCCGGCAGACCGAGTTCCTCGCCCTGGTAGATGTACGCCGATCCGGGCAGCGCCAGCATGAGCAGGGTGGCGGCCCTTGCCCGCCGAAGCCCCAGCTCGCGGTCGCCGGCCGTGCGGATCTGGGTGCCGAGGCCGGGCGGGTTGGCGAAGCGGGTGGCGTGGCGGGTCACATCGTGGTTCGAGAGCACCCAGGTGGCCGGGGCGCCGACAGGGCGCATGGCCTCCAGGGTGCGCTCGATCACGGCGCGGAGCTCGGCCGCGTCCCAGTCGGTGCTCAGATACTGGAAGTTGAAGGCCTGGTGGAGCTCGTCGGGGCGGACGTAGTTGGCGGTGCGTTCGACGGTGGGGGTCCAGGCCTCGGCGACGAAGATGCGCTCGCCCGCGTACTCGTCCAGGATCGTGCGCCACTGGCGGTAGATGGCGTGGACGCCGTCCTGGTCGAAGAACGGCATGACATCGTTGCCCAGCAGCTTGAGCTGGTCATGGGTGCCGAGGTCGGGCAGACCCTCGGCCTTCACCAGGCCGTGGGCGACGTCGATACGGAAGCCGTCGACGCCCATGTCGAGCCAGAAGCGCAGGATGGAGCGGAACTCGTCGCCGACGGCGGGGTGGTCCCAGTTGAAGTCGGGCTGCTCGGGCGCGAAGAGGTGCAGATACCACTCGCCGGGGGTGCCGTCGGGTTCGGTGACGCGGGTCCATGCCGGGCCGCCGAAGACGGACTCCCAGTCGTTGGGCGGCAGTTCGCCGTTCTCGCCCTTGCCCGGACGGAAGTGGTAGCGCTCGCGCAGCGGCGAGCCGGGGCCTTCGGCGAGCGCGCGCCTGAACCACTCGTACTGGTCGGAGGAGTGGTTCGGGACCAGGTCGACGATGATGCGCAGCCCCAGCCCGTGGGCGTCGCGGATCAGCGCGTCGGCGTCCAGGAGGTTGCCGAACATGGGGTCGACGGCACGGTAGTCGGCGACGTCGTAGCCGGCATCGGCCTGCGGCGAGGCGTAGAAGGGGCTGAGCCAGACGGCGTCCACGCCGAGGTCGCGCAGATACGGGAGTCGGGAGCGTACGCCCTCCAGGTCCCCCATGCCGTCGCCGTTGCCATCGGCGAAGCTGCGCGGATAGACCTGGTAGATCACCGCCTCACGCCACCAGTCGCGGTGGGCGGCGACCGTGGCGAGGGCGGTGTTCGGGGCCGGGTCGGCGGAGTGCTGGCTCATGGCGTCCTTGATGTGATGCGGGTCCCCGCCCTCGGCGAGCCCGGGAGCGAGGAAGGAGTGGGGGTCGTTGAGGCGGCTCGGGCGGAGGATGACGAGGCGGCCGCGGTGACTGCGGGGTCTGGACGTCCCCCTGCTCGAAGAGCCTGGGGGAGGGCCCCGCGGCCGCCACCCGCGCGGATCAGGCGCGCGGGAGCCCTGCGAGGGTGGTCAGCCCTTCGTGCCGCCCGCGGTGAGGCCGGTCACCAGGTTCTTCTGCACAAGGTAGAAGAACGCGGAGACGGGTATCGCGATCAGCACCGCGGTGGCGGCCATCAGGTTGCGCTGAGCGTCGTGTTCGCTGATGAAGCTCTGCAGGCCGACGGCGAAGGTGTACTTGTCGTCGCTCAGCATGAACGTCGAGGCGAAGGCGACCTCGCCGAAGGCGGTGATGAAGCTGTAGAAGGCGGCGACCGCCAGACCCGGCTTGGCGAGCGGCAGGATAAGCCGCGCGAACGTGCCGAAGGGGGTCAGCCCGTCGACGCGTCCCGCCTCGTCGATCTCGAACGGGATGGTGTCGAAGTAGCCCTTGAGCAGCCAGGCGCAATACGGCACCGCGGTGGAGCAGTACACGAGGACGAGGCCGAGGTAGCTGTCGATGAGCTGCACGTCGGCCAGGATCTGGTACATCGGCACCATGAGAACCGCTACCGGGAACATCTGGGTGACCAGGAGCACCCACATGAACTTCCGGTAACCCGGAAAGCGCATGCGGGAGACCGCGTACCCGGTCGTCGCGGCGACCAGGACGCCGAGGACCGTGGTGCCGAGCGAGACGATCAGCGAATTCTTCAGCCAGTCGAAGAAGCCGGTGTGCTGCAGGACGAACGAGTAGTTGTCGAAGGTCATCTTCGCCCAGATGCCTCCGGGGTGGAGGTAGTCGTCCTTGTCCGGGCCGAGAGACAGGAACACCAGCCAGGCGACCGGGAAGAGCGCGACGATGCTCGCGACGATCAGGATGCCGTGGGAGGCGAGGGAGGCCAGCAGGCCGCGCTCGCCTCGGCGGCGCACGGGGCCGCGGTTCAGCGCGGCAAGAGCCTGGGGCGTCACCGGCTTGTCGGCGGTGATCTCGGGAGGTGTCGTGGTGCTCATGGGGGCTCCTGCCTCAGATCGCGAGCTGCTGCTCATTGCGGTTCAGCCAGCGGCGGTAGAAGGAGGTGAAGACGATCAGGATGGCCAGCAGCAGGATGCCGTAGGCGGCCGACTGCGCGAAGTCACGCGGCTGCTGTCCGAAGCCGAGGTAGTAGGCCCAGGTCACGAGGATCTGGGCATCGGGCGCGGTGTTGCCGAACAGCAGGAAGATGACGGCGAACTGGTTGAAGGTCCAGATGATGCCGAGCAGTACGACGGTCGAGCTGACGGACCTCAGGCCGGGCAGGGTGACGTACCGGAACCGCTGCCAGGCGCTCGCGCCGTCCATCTCGGCGGCCTCGTACAGCGAGGAGTCGATGGACTGCAGTCCGCCGAGCAGCGAGACCATCATGAACGGCACACCGGCCCAGGTGTTGACCATGATGGCGGCGAACCGCTGCCAGAAGGTGTCCTCGAGCCACAGCGGCGTGGGCAGATGCAACGCGTCGAGGGCGGAGTTGATGATGCCGGTGTCGGCGAGCATGAACCGCCAGCCGAAGACGGTGACGAAGGTGGGCACGGCCCACGGCAGGATCAGGATCAGCCGGTAGAAGGTGCGGCCGCGCAGCCTCTGGTTGAGAAGCAGGGCGAGAGCCAGCCCGATGGAGTAGTGCAGGGCGACGCACACCGCCGTCCACACGATCGTCCAGATGAAGTGCGACCAGAACCGGGCGTACGACGTCGGACCGAACAGGATGTCCTTGTAGTTGTCCAGCCCGATGAACTTGTAGGTGGCGTCGATGTGGTTGACGCCGATCGTACGGGCCGTGTTGAGGCTGTTGGCGTCGGTGAGCGTGAGGTAGAAGCCGTACACCAGGGGGTAGAGCACGAGGACGCCGAGGACGATCACCACGGGGGCGATCATCGCGTACGCGTACCAGTACTTCTGGTAACTGTGCTTCAGGCGCTGACCCAGCCCGGGTCGCGGTCCTCGCTCACCGCGCCGTTCGCCGGTCGCGCGGTCGATGGCGACTGTCATGGTTCGACACCTTCTGGAAGATCAGGAAGATCAGGGGGGGTGGGCCGGGCACAGGCCGGGCCGCCGGATCCTTCCCCCGTTCGCAGGAGGATCCGGCGGCCACACGGGCTTACTTGCTGAAGTCCGGAACCAGCTTGGCGATGGCGAGCTCCACGTTGCTCAGGCCCTTGTCCAGGGGTTCCTTGCCGCCCGCGATCTTGGGCAGCTCGGTGTCGAGCGGGCCCCACAGCGAGCTGTACTCGGGCAGCGCCGGGCGCGGCTGGGCGGCAGCGAGGACGCCCTGGTAACCGGCGATACCGGGGTCGGCCTTGACCTGCGCGCTGTAGGCGTCGTCACGCGTCGGCAGCGTGGAGTTCTTCAGGGCGATGGTCTCCTGGGACTTCGCCGAGGTCATGAAGTTGACGAACTTCAGGGCCGCTTCCTGGTGGGCCTTGTCCGAGCCCGCGTACACGGACAGGTTGTGGCCGCCGGTCGGCGCGCCCGCCTTGCCGCTGGAGCCGGCCGGGACGGTGGCGATGCCGAGGTTGGACTTGTCCGTGAAGGCCGAGCCCTTGTAGAAGTTCGTGATCTCCCACGGGCCCTGGATGATCGCGGCGACCTTGCCGTTGACGAACGCGTCCTGGATGTGGGCGTAGGCGTCGGCGGTGGTGTCGGCCTTGTGCAGGCCCTTGCCGGAGAACAGGCTCAGCCAGGTGCCGTACGCCTTCTTCGCGGCGTCCGAGTTGACGGTGATCTTCTTGGCGGAGGCGTCGACCGTGTCGACGCCCTCGCCGTAGAGGAAGCTCTGGGCGTAGTAGGCCTGGGTGGAGCCCCAGTAGCCGTCGACCTTGGTCTTGTCCTTGATCTTCGCGGCGTCGGACTTCAGCTCGTCCCAGGTCTTGGGGGCCTCGGTGATGCCGGCCTTCTGGAAGAGGGCCTTGTTATAGACGAGCGCGAGGGTGTCGGTGACGATGGGCACACCGTAGGTCTTGCCCTCGTACTGGGCCTGCTGGACCAGGTTGGCCTGGAACTTGTCCTTGTCCGCGAGGGCCTCGGTGCCGTCCAGCGGCAGGAAGTAGCCCTTCTTCGCGAAGGCGGGGGTCCAGCCGACCTCGGAGCGCAGCACGTCGGGGGCGCCCTTGGAGCCGGCGGCGGTGTCGAACTTGTTCTGCGCCTGGTCGAAGGGGACGTCGACGTACTTGACCTTGATCTTCGGGTTGGCCTTCTCGAAGTCCGCGACCAGTGCCTTGTACGTCGGCGCCTCATTGGTGGCGTTGGAGGTGTCCCACCAGGTGATGGTCACCGGGCCGTCCGACTTGTCGCTGCCGCTGTCGCTCCCGCCGCACGCCGTCGCCGCGAGGGCGAAGGACGCCACCAGCGCGCTGGCCGCTATGCCACGCCGCATGAGTTCTCCTTGAGGGTGAAAGCCCGTGTGCTACAGGTGGCGGTCCCGTCCGCCGCCCCTGTCGACTTGCCGACTGCGCCGTTGCGGCCGCCGGGCGACGTGAACGTAACAGCGATGTAAGCCTTGCGAAAGACTTTGCAGCAAAAAAGTGAAAGAGGCGACAATGGTTACCCGGCCGTGACCTCGCCGTGAGGGCCCTGCGTCTTGTCTTTAGGCCTGCTCGGCGCGACCACGGACACTTGTGCAAGACTCTGCAAACTCTTGCCACAGGTCTCTGTCACGGGGGATCATCCCGTTGCGGACCGGACGCCGACAGAACACGAGGGAGCGCGATGACGCAGCAACCCGCAGCGGGCCGTTCAACCGCCCGGGCCCGGCGTCCTTTTGGTGGGCAAGCGGACATACGGCCGGTACAGTCCCATCCCGTGACCACACGGCTTGCAGACATCGCAGCCCAGGCGGGGGTCAGCGAGGCGACTGTGAGCCGCGTCCTGAACGGGAAGCCTGGAGTCGCGGCGACCACACGGCAGTCCGTCCTCGCCGCGCTCGACGTGCTGGGCTACGAGCGTCCGGTGCGGCTGCGCCGGCGCAGCGAGGGCCTGGTGGGCCTGATCACCCCGGAGCTGGAGAACCCGATATTCCCGGCGCTGGCCCAGGTCATCGGCCAGGCGCTGACCCGGCAGGGGTACACGCCCGTGCTCGCGACCCAGACACCGGGCGGCTCCACCGAGGACGAGTTGACCGAGATGCTCGTGGACCGCGGGGTCGCCGGCATCATCTATGTCTCCGGGCTGCACGCGGACACCACCGCCGATATGCAGCGCTATGAGCGCCTGCGCGCCCAGGGCGTGCCGTTCGTACTGGTGGACGGCTTCTCGCCCAAGGTGGAGGCACCGTTCATATCCCCCGACGACCGTGCCGCGATGTCCCTGGCGGTCACGCACCTGGTGTCGCTGGGGCACACCCGGATCGGTCTGGCCCTCGGACCCAAGCGGTTCGTGCCGGTGCAGCGGAAGATCGAGGGGTTCGTACGCACGATGCAGGAGCAGCTCGGGCTGTCCACCGACGAGATCGAGTCAACGCTGGTCCAGCACTCTCTGTACACGCTGGAGGGCGGACAGGCGGCGGCGTCCGCGCTCATCGACCGGGAGTGCACGGCGGTGGTGTGCGCGAGCGACATGATGGCGCTCGGGGCGATACGCGCGGCTCGGCAGCAGGGGCTGGAAGTCCCCACCGACGTCTCGGTGGTGGGATTCGACGACTCACCGCTCATCGCCTTCACGGACCCGCCGCTGACGACGATCCGCAAGCCGGTTCCGGCGATGGGACAGGCGGCCGTGCGGACGTTGCTGGAGGAGATAGGCGGGACGCCCGCGCCCCACAGTGAATTCGTGTTCATGCCGGAGCTGGTGGTGCGAGGGTCGACGGCTTCGGCGCCTGGGGACCGGAGTCGTCATCGGCAGTAGTCACCCCTCCTCCCAGGGGTGAACCGGATGGAGAAAATGCGGCCCGAACCCTTCCAGGGGATGATCGGTGGGAGGCTGCCTTTCTGGCAGACTCTGTGCCTATGGGTGACGAGACCGTGACAGCGGTGGACGGCCGGAGGCAGGCCGCCGACGCCGTCGCGGAGGAGAGCGGGGACCGCGCGAGGCAGGGGCTGCTACGACGGATCCGCACCCCCCGGCGTCCTCGCCTCTGGTTCGAAATCCTGCTCATCGCGGTGAGTTACTGGACGTACTCACTGATCCGCAACGCCGTGCCCGAGCAGAAGGCCGAGGCGCTGGCCGACGCCGACTGGCTGTGGCGCCTCGAGCAGCATCTGGGCATCGCCGCGGAGGACTCGGTCAACCACGCCGTGAACTCGGTGACATGGCTGATCGTGGGGATGAACTACTACTACGCCACACTGCACTTCGTGGTGACGCTGGGTGTCCTGGTGTGGCTGTACCGCAGCCATCCGGGCCGGTACGCGGCGACCCGGCTCGCCCTGTTCGCCACCACGGCGGTGGCGCTGCTCGGCTACTACTTCTTCCCGCTCGCACCACCTCGGCTGATGACCGGCGGGGACTTCGTCGACACCGTGGTGGTGCACCAGACCTGGGGCTCGATGGCGTCGGGCGACCTGAAGCACATGTCGAACCAGTACGCGGCGATGCCGTCGATGCACATCGGCTGGTCGCTGTGGTGCGGTCTGACGATCTTCGCGCTGGCGACGGTGCCCTGGGTGCGGGTACTGGGCCTGCTGTATCCCGCAACCACTCTGGTGGTGATCGTCGCCACGGCGAACCACTTCTGGCTGGACGCGGTCGGCGGCACGCTGTGCCTGGCGTTCGGCTTCGCGGTGGCGTCGCTGTGGTACGGCGCCGTGCCGTACACGCTGCCGCGGACCTGGCATCGGAACCTGAAACCCGTCACCGTCGGTGGCAACGCCTACGTTCCGTAGAAGAGCTCCTCCATGACGGCCCTGGCCCGGCGGGTCGTGCGCCGGTAGTCGTCGAGCATGTCGCCCACGTGCCCCGGCCCGTACCCCAGGTAGCGGCCCACCGCGGCCAGCTCACGGCTCTGGGCAGGGAAGGTGTCCCCCGCCCGCCCCCGTACCAGCATCACCGCGTTGCGCACGCGCGAGGCGAGGACCCAGGCCTCGTCGAGGATCTCCGCCTCCTCGTCCGGCAGCAGTCCGGCCGTGCGCGCGGCAGCGAGCGCGGCGCGGGTGCGAGTGGTGCGCAGGCCCGGTTCCGTGCAGCCGTGCCGCAGCTGGAGCAGCTGGACCGTCCACTCCACGTCCGACAGGCCGCCACGGCCCAGCTTGGTGTGGAGCGTCTTGTCGGCGCCCCTGGGCAGCCGCTCCGACTCCATGCGGGCCTTCAGGCGCCGGATCTCGCGCACCGCGTCCTCGTCGAGCCCGCCCCGTGGGTAGCGCAGCGGGTCGACCAGTTCGATGAAGCGTCGGCCCAGGTCCTCGTCGCCGGCGACGGGCTCGGCCCTCAGCAGCGCCTGCGACTCCCAGACCAGCGACCAGCGCCGGTAGTACGCCTCGTACGAGGTCAGGGTGCGCACCAGCGGTCCCGACTTGCCCTCGGGACGCAGATCGGCGTCGATCAGCAGCGGCGGGTCGCTGCTCGGCAGCTGAAGCAGCCGGCGCATCTCCGCGACCACCCGGTTCGCCGCCTCGGCCGCCTCACGTTCGTCCACGCCCTCGCGCGGCTCGTGCACGAACAGCACGTCCGCGTCGGAGCCGTAGCCCAGTTCGTGCCCACCGAAGCGGCCCATGCCGATGACCGCGAACCGGGTGGGCAGGGTGTCGCCCCAGCCGGCGCGCACGACCGCGCGGAGCGTGCCCGCCAGCGTCGCCGCCGTCAGATCCGAGACCGCACCGCCGACCGTCTCGATCAGGGCGCCCTGGTTGGGCCGGGTGGGGGTGGCCTCGCTGCCGTAGGAGCCGACGATGTCCGCTGCGGCCGTGCGGAACAGCTCGCGCCGGCGCACGCCGCGCGCCACCGTGACCGCATGCTCGGCGTTCCCGGCACGGCCCACCGCGGCGAGGATCTCCTGTTCGAGGTGGGCGCGGGAGCGGGGTTCCAGGCCGCCGCCCTCCCCGTCGCCGAGGAGGGCCACCGCCTCCGGTGCGCGCATCAGCAGGTCGGGGGCGAGCCGGCCGGCGGACAGGACCCGGGCGAGGTTCTCGGCGGCGGCACCCTCGTCCCGCAGCAGCCGCAGGTACCACGGGGTCTTGCCGAGCGCGTCCGAGACCTTGCGGAAGTTGAGGAGGCCCGCGTCCGGGTCCGCGGAGTCGGCGAACCAGCCGAGCAGCACGGGCAGCAGGGTGCGCTGGATGGCGGCCTTGCGGGTGACGCCGGACGCCAGCGCCTCCAGATGGCGCAGCGCGGCGGCCGGGTCCGCATACCCGAGCGCGACGAGCCTCTCCCGGGCCGCGTCGAGGCTCAGCCGGGCCTCGCCTGGGGCGAGTTGGGCCACGGCGTCGAGCAGGGGCCGGTAGAAGAGCTTCTCGTGCAGCCGGCGTACGACACCGGTGTGCCGCTTCCACTCGCGGTTCAGCTCACCGAGGGGGTCGGTGCGCAGACCCAGGGAGCGGCCGAGGCGGCGCTGGTCGGCCTCGTCCTCGGGGACGAGGTGGCTGCGGCGCAGCCGGTAGAGCTGGATGCGGTGCTCCATGGAGCGAAGAAAGCGGTAGGCGTCGTCGAGCTGCACGGCGTCGACGCGGCCGACGTAGCCGCCGGCCGCGAGCGCCTTCAGCGCGTCGAGCGTGGTGCCGCTGCGCAGCGAGTTGTCGGACCGCCCGTGCACCAACTGCAGGAGCTGTACGGCGAATTCGACGTCCCTGAGACCGCCCGGACCGAGCTTGAGTTCCCGCTCGACCTCTCCGACCGGGATGTTGGCGACGACCCGGCGGCGCATCTCCTGCACGTCGGCGACGAAGTTCTCGCGCTCGGCGGCCTGCCAGACCAGCGGGGCGAGGGTGGCGACGTACTCCTCGCCGAGCAGCATGTCGCCGGCCACCGGGCGCGCCTTGAGCAGCGCCTGGAACTCCCATGTCTTGGCCCAGCGCTGGTAGTAGGCGAGGTGGCTGCTGAGCGTGCGCACGAGCGGGCCGTTCCTGCCCTCGGGCCGCAGATTCGCGTCGACGGGCCAGATGCTGCCCTCGACGGTGGGCTCGGAGCAGATCCGCATCATGTGCGAGGCCAGCCTGGTCGCGGCCGGCAGGGCCTTGTGTTCGTCCGCGCCGGCCGCGGCCTCCCCGACGAAGATGACGTCCACGTCCGAGACGTAGTTCAGCTCGTGCCCGCCGCACTTGCCCATCGCGATCACCGCGAGCCGGCAGCTCGCGGCGTCGTCGGGGGCCGCGGCGCGGGCGATCGCGAGGGCGGCGCGCAGCGTGGCCGTGGCGAGGTCGGCCAGCTCGGCGGCGGTCTGGGCGACATCGATGGTGCCGCACACGTCGCGTGCGGCGATCGACAGCAGACAGCGACGGTAGGCGACCCGCAGGGAAACGGGGTCGGTGGCTTCGACCAGCTGCCGTTCGAATTCCGCCACACCGGGGTGGAGGTCCTGCGGCTCGTAGTTGACCAGGGCCTGCCAGTCACCGGGATGGCGGGCGAGGTGGTCGGCGAGCGCGGCGGAGGCACCGAGGACGCCGAGCAGCCGGTCCCGCAGGGGCTTGGCGGCGATCAGCGTGTCGAGCAGCTCACGGCGGGCGGTGGGGACGGGCTGCGCCTCGAGGAGCCGGACGAGACCGCCCAGCGCCAGATCGGGGTCGGCGGTCGCGCCCAGGGCCTCGAGCAGAACGGGATCGGACCTTATCGGCGCGAGCTCGGGGCTCTCCAGGAGCCGCTCGGCGGCGGAGGGGTCGGTGAAGCCGTGCCGCAGCAGTCGCGTGAAGGTACTGCTCCTGCGCCCTTGGGGCAGGGTCATCCCTCGGCCTCCCGTCCAACCCGCTCTCGTCCGGACCACCCGATCAAGGTCTTACGAGCTCGAGCGTAACCGCAGTGGTCGGCACAAGCCCCGGTGCAGGGTGCCATGAGTTCCGCCGTCACGCAGGGGTGCGTCCCTGGGGACGTCCGGTTGCCGGGGCACGGGGCATGACGGATAGCGTTCACTCTCAATCCATTGCAACGAACGGCGGAGACGTGTTGCATTCAACTCAAGGCTGTTGCAACGATTTCCGGCTCTAGAACTGCAAGGACTGTAATTCTTCGCAACGATCCTGTTGCCAGAAGGATGAACGCAACGTAGCTTTTCCGTCATCAGAAACGGCGGAACGAAGCAACGCACGATGCAGCCGAAGGAGAGCACGATGCAGAAGTTCGACACCCCCGCCCCGGTCTCGACCGTCCTCGACATCCCCGCCGGAGACATCCGGTTCATCGCCGCCGACCGGGCCGACACCGCCGTCGAGGTCCTGCCCGCCGACGCCGCCAAGAGCCGCGACGTGAAGGCGGCGGAGCAGACCGAGGTCACCTACGACAACGGCGTCCTGCGGATCGGGGCCCCGGAGGCGAAGAACCGGATCCTCGGCAACTCCGGATCCATCGAGGTGACCGTCCAGCTGCCCGCCGGCTCCCACATCGAGGCGAAGGTGGCCCTCGCCGAACTCCGCGGCGTCGGACGGCTCGGCGACGTCACCTTCGAGGGCGCACAGGCCACGGTCAAGCTGGATGAGGCCGCGAACGCCCGCCTGACCCTCCAAGCCGGCGACATCTCGGTCGGCCGCCTCACCGGCCCCGCCGAGATCACCACCCAAAAGGGAGACATCCACATCACCGAGGCAGTGCGCGGCACGGTCACACTGCGCACCGAACACGGCGAGATCTCGGTCGGCGCCGCCCAGGGAGTCTCCGCCGCCCTGGACGCCGGCACCGGCTACGGCCGGATCCACAACTCGCTCAAGAACACCGACGGCGCCGCCGTCCTGAACATCCACGCGACCACCGCCTACGGCCACATCACCGCCCGCAGCCTGTGATCCCGCCGCCTGTAATAAGGAGCACCCCTCATGACCAACTTGGCCATCGCGGCGAACGGGCTGCGCAAGTCCTACGGCGACAAGACCGTCCTCGACGGCGTCGACCTGGCCGTCCCGGAAGGAACGGTCTTCTCACTGCTCGGCCCGAACGGCGCCGGCAAGACCACCGCCGTCAAGATCCTCTCCACCCTGATCTCCCCCGACCCCGCCAGTGGCCAACTCCACGTCGGCGGCCACGACCTCGCCACC
>NZ_JAYWVC010000770.1:0-507 GCF_036281785.1 Streptomyces chiangmaiensis
TGACATTGCTATGGCCGAGGCAGAAGCCCATCAAGCTCCGGCAATAACCAAGTGAGGAGGCAGCGTCCTGGTGGGGCCAGAAGGCGAAAGCGTGATCGGCAACGAGGCCGAGGGATACTTGCTTTGGCAAGTCAGAGTCGCAGACGCCGAACAGCGTGCACGGGAGTTCGTCCGAGTGATGGACTGGCTCACCACCTCGCAGCGCGCGGAGATCGAGCAACGCTACGTCTCGGACAGTCTTCAACGCGCCAGGAATGATCTTGAGCGGACAAGAGCCAGGTGCTTGGCCCTGCGGGATGAGTACGAAGACCGCTACCGAGGCCTGCGGCGGCGCTGCGTCGGCCTGACGCTTGCTGTTTGTGCAGTACTCGGCATGACCGTGCCCGCTCTGCGCTTGCTTCTGTCAACTTGACCCGGCCTTAAAGGGCCGGGTTTGGAGGTAGCGTCCAGCTGGTTGCTGGGTGGGCTCCTTCGTCCAGACACCCGGTTATGGGGTGGCAGGGACGC
>NZ_JAYWVC010000771.1:0-505 GCF_036281785.1 Streptomyces chiangmaiensis
GTTCGTCGACGCCTTGTATCGCGATCACGCCGAGGTCGAGGACAGGGTGAAAGCGATCAAGCAGGTCGGTCTCGGGCTGCTGCCGTCGAAATCCTGGCAGCTGAATGCCGCCTGGGTCCTCGCCGCCGCCCTCGCCGCGGACCTGGATGCCTGGACCCGTCTCCTCCTCCTGCCCGACGAGCCCGAACTCGCCGCCGCACAGCCGGAGACAATCCGCACGAAGCTCTACCACCTGCCCGCCCGCCTCACCTCCCACGCCCGCCGGCGCACCCTCCATCTCGACCGCACCTGGCCCTGGGCAGCAGCGTTCACCACCGCCTGGCAGCGTGCCACCCAGCTTCCGGCCCTCATCTGACGGCCGGCCCCCACCCCGACGACACGGAAAGGACAGGACGCACCACCCTCGGGCCCGTGGACCCCGACGCCCCCGCAGCGCATGCGAAGGCCCCTGCACCGACCGGACGGACAAACCAGGGCAAGGCGCCGGATCAACAGGACCGATCAG
>NZ_JAYWVC010000772.1:0-504 GCF_036281785.1 Streptomyces chiangmaiensis
ACCTCATGTATTCAGCTATGAAGTAGAACTGGCGCCCCGACAACAGGAAGGTGCCTCTCACCTGCGATGATCTGGATTTCCTAGATCAAGAACGTCGCGAGGAAGAGGCACCCGGAAGGTGAAGACTACCCGCTGGGACCACCGGCTCGGCGTGCGGGCCGACGACCGCAACCTCGTGGGGCACGCCGGCGTCGTGCTCCTGCGGAGGATCGCCGACAAGACCGGACTGACCACGGCCCTGGCCCGAGCCCTGCCCCAGGGCACTGGGCCGGCCTGGCGCGACCGCGGCGAGGCCCTGGTCATGCTCGCCTGCGCGATCATGCTCGGCGCCACCAACGTCTTGGAGGCCGAGCAACTCCAGTACCACTGGCGGCGATTGTTCCCGCGCCCGGTCTCGGACAGCACCCTGCGCCGCACCCTGGAGGCGATCGACGGCCCGGTGGCGGCGCGCATCGAGCGCGTCCGCGCCGCGATACGACGCGTGGTGTGGATACTGCTCGCCCT
>NZ_JAYWVC010000773.1:0-503 GCF_036281785.1 Streptomyces chiangmaiensis
CGGGATTGCAGAGTCGCCCCATTGGCTGACGCCTTCGGGCGTCGTAGGCATGAGGCGTGGGCGAGGCGGAGTTGCACCCCATCCGGCGTCTTCGCTCCCTGGTAGGCGATGTTCCGTGCCTTGATCGCCTTCCGGGTGGTGCGGAGCCATTGCTCCCACCCGGTCGGGGACTGCGGGGCCCGGTCGGCATGCAGAAGCAGTTGCCCGCAGAGCTGGCAGCGGCCCTTCTGCGTCTGGAGCAGACGCATGGTGGCCCGGTCCAGCGGCAGGGGTGCGCTTCTGCGTCGCCGGTCGGCCCAGTAGTCGGCCAGGGCCGGATCGTCCGGAGACGAGGTGCCCTTGACCAGCTGATGCCGGACTATTTTCGTCCAGGCGAACTTGACGAGGTAGGCGCCGTTGTCGCGGTGGCCGAATACCCATCTATCCTGCCGGGCGGTGTTGAATCGGCCGAAGTACCGATGGGTGATCCAGTGCTTCGACTTCTTCGGATGCCTGCGCAGGGT
>NZ_JAYWVC010000774.1:0-503 GCF_036281785.1 Streptomyces chiangmaiensis
GCCCTGCGCAGGCATCCGAAGAAGTCGAAGCACTGGATCACCAACCGGTACTTCGGCCGATTCAACCCTGCCCGGCAGGACAGATGGGTGTTCGGCCACCGTGACAACGGTGCCTACCTCGTCAAGTTCGCCTGGACGAAAATCGTCCGGCATCAGCTGGTCAAGGGCACCTCGTCCCCGGACGATCCCACCCTGGCCGACTACTGGGCCGACCGGCGACGCAGAAGTGCTCCGCCGCCGCTGGACCGGGCCACGATGCGTCTGCTCCAGACGCAGAAGGGCCGCTGCCAGCTCTGCGGGCAACTGCTCCTGCACGCCGACCGGCCCCCGCAGTCCCCCACCGGGTGGGAGCAATGGCTCCGCACCACCCGGAAGGCGATCAAGACACGTCACATCGCCTATCAGGGAGCGAAGACGCCGGACGGCGTTCAACTCCGCCTCGCCCACGCCACGTGCCTACGACGGCCGAACACGTCGAACAACGGCACAACCCTGCACTCCCA
>NZ_JAYWVC010000775.1:0-502 GCF_036281785.1 Streptomyces chiangmaiensis
ACGCTCACGCTGACCAGCGGGATCTCATGCTGCTGGTACCGGTCGGATACGCCCAGGTCCATCGCCGCGCTCAGGTCGGCGCCGCAGTCGCAGGTGCCCTCGGGGTAGCGGTCCTGGCGGTCGTCGAGTTCGTCCCCCTCGCGCCAGCGCAACGCGGTCCCCGACGCGCCGGGCTGTTTGCCCTTCGCCCGCCCAGAGGGCTTGGCGCGGCGCTCCTTGCGCGGCGTCGCCCGACCGGGACCGTCGTCCTTCGAGGGCGGCATCGAGGAGTTGCCGCTGTTGCGCGACAGCAGGTGCTGCAGCCGGGCCAGCTCCGCCGCCTGCTGCTCGAACTTCTCCATCAACTCGGCCAGTTGTGTGGCCAGCAAGGTGATCTGCGCGTCCTGACGCTGGGCGAGCACGATCAGCTCTTCCCGGGACAGAGACTCAAGATCGGACACAGCAAGATCCAACCACATAACCGCCCGGCCCCGCTCACAGGCCGTCACCAGCAGCCCGAAGC
>NZ_JAYWVC010000776.1:0-500 GCF_036281785.1 Streptomyces chiangmaiensis
CTCCCGCGGTGTGTATCCGAGCTCCTCCGCGATCCTGGGACGGGCCTGCTGCACATACATCTTGACGCGTTGGTAATGGTGCGGGAAGTCGTACTGCTCGACGAGACGCTCATGGATCACCGCGGCCTTCAGCAGCACCTCGGCCCGCAGCCAGGCATCGATCACATGCGCCCACGGCTTGATCACTTGATTGCCCAGATCCGACCGCGGCGCCGCAGCCGGAGGCTTGGGAGGCCCGTCGCTCTCCAGGTACTTCTTGACCGTGCGCCAGTTCAGGCCGGTCTCGCGGGCGATCTCCGAGATGCTCGCGCCCGCCTCATGCAGAGCCCGGAAGCGCCGCAGTTCCAACCACCGCTCCGGTTCCAGCAGCATGCCTGGGGCCTCCCTCGTCGCCGCACAACGTCAGCGACAGGCTCCTCTCACCGCCCAAGGCCCCCGCCCGACACGCCGGATCACCTCTGCAGATCAACCCGTACGCACCTCTGCACCAGAGCCCGTAC